>CAIYYO010000024.1 GCA_903930485.1 Methanobacteriota archaeon | reverse complement strand
TACAATGCCATCGGCAAATGGATTTTTAATCCGATTACGCCGGACAAGGTTCTAAAGGCTCTGGGGAAGATATAGGAGAACAAGATGAAGACCTTTACCAATATCATTCCAGCGAGCAAGACGAGGGACGCTTTGCACAGTCGTGCGAGGCCTTCATCCCTCAACGGCTCGTCCGAATGGTTTAGAGCGATCTTGTGAAACTCTTTTTTGTAAAAAATTTTCAGCAATGCGTACGCAAGGAATAGATTCAACAGCGTCGGCAGGATCAGGTACCTGAGGAACGTCGTAAAAGGGGTGGCCACGCCTCCGTTAACCGCTATGAGCAGGTTCTGAGGGTTGCCGATCGGGCTCGCAACGCTGCCTATGGTTATCGCGTAAGCCAGCGTAAGGAGCATTAGTTTGGATGAGATCTTGTGACTTCGGCCCAGAGCCAGCACCATTGGGGTGCCGATGATCGCGCAGGTGTCGTTCATGAGGAACGCGGACGCAAAGCCCAGGCCGAACAGAATGGATAATACAAGGCCGTCAACCGACCGGGCCCGCCTAAAAAACCGATAAGACAGATGAGTGAGGTATCCGCTTAGCTCGAGCGCCGAACCCACGACGAACATCCCGAAGAGGAACAGCATCACGTCCAGATTTACGGACTTGAGAGCGCCTGCCGGACTTATCTGTCCGAATAGAAGGACTGCAAGAGCCCCGACGAGCATCGCCTGCCATATCTGGATCTTAACGCCTCCGACCCTTCTGACGGCTATCAGGAAGAAGACGGCCGCTAAAACGTAAACCGGCAAATACATTCTCTATTTTTATTCTCCTGTGAAGTATATTACTCTCGAAAACGGTACCTAAAGCCATAAAAAAGGGATGGAAAACACTCCGCAGGTATTCTGTGAATAAGGAAACATGCTCTCGACTGCTTTCTACGTAGGCGCAGCCTTACTGCTCCTCGGAACGGTCCTCCCGCTCGTGAGGATCGGCGGAGACGGCGTGATGAGACGGATAGCCCTGTTTTTCTCGATGCTCGCCCTGCTCGTGTTCATCTCGTTTTCCGTATTTATCCTGTATACGAACCAGCAGGTATACCTTGCGCCGTACGGGATCGCCCCAGGTCTTGTGCTCTCTTTTCGTATAGACCGCTTGGCTGCTTTTTTCATCCTGCTTATCTCAGTCGTCGCATTGAGCGCTTCGATATACTCGGTTCAGTACATAGGACATTGGCACGGGGAGAAGAGGAAGAACATCCTTACGGGTTTGATGAATCTCTTCATAGCTGCCATGTTGTTCGTCGTGTCCTCTGCGAACATGTTCGCCTTCCTGTTCTTCTGGGAGATAATGTCTATGTCGTCGTTCGCCCTGGTCTTGTTCGAATACGAAAAGCCCGAGACCCGCAAGGCCGGACTGTTCTATTTCATCATGACGCAGCTGTCGACGTTGTTCCTGACGGCCGGATTCTTGGGGCTCAATGCAGTGACTGGGTCTTTTGCGATACAGCCAGCAGATATCGGTACCGGCGCCGCAGGAGTGGTATTCCTGGCGCTTTTCGTCGGCTTCGGCATAAAGGCCGGCGTTATACCGTTCCATAAATGGCTTCCATACGCGCATACGGCAAGCCCGTCGAATATTTCTGCCCTGATGTCCGGGGTCATGATCAAAGTCGCAATATACGGCCTGATGCGCTTCACGCTCACGGTCCTGCAGCCTGAAACCTGGTGGGGGGTGCTCATCCTCGTCGCCGGGACTCTTTCAGCGATACTGGGGGTCATATACGCCCTCAAGGAGCACGACATAAAACGGCTGCTGGCCTATCACAGCATAGAGAATATAGGGATAATCCTCATCGGTTTCGGAGCGTACATAATATTCACGAATAACAACCTCCCTGATATCGCAATGCTCTGCCTGTTGGGTTCGCTTTTCCACGTCCTCAACCATGCCGTCTTCAAGAGCCTTCTTTTCCTGACTGCCGGCTCCGTGGTCTACAGGACCGGCGAGAGGAACATCGAAGACATGGGCGGGCTCGTGAAGAGGATGCCGTACACCGCATTGTTCTTTCTCGTAGGCGCCGTATCAATCTCCGGTCTCCCTCCGTTCAACGGCTTCGTAAGCGAGCTCATGATATTCACCGCGCTCCTGCAATCCTATGCCTTGGTCGATCCTTTCATGAAGGTGCTCATGCTTTCCTCGCTTGCGATTCTCGCATTGACGAGCGCCCTTGCGTCCGCATGCTTCGTGAAAGCCTTCGGCATAACCTTCCTCGCGGCCCCGAGGTCTGATAATGCAAAGAATGCGAAAGAGGTTGGGAAATACATGCTCCTCGGACCCATGATACTTGCCTTTTTATGCATGTCCCTCGGCATCTTTTCCTACCAGATATTCGCAGGCGCAGGATACGTTCTGCCCATACCTGACCTGTTGCTTATCGGGTCGTTCCTCGCGGCGGCCTACGTTCTTGCATGGTTTGTCTTGAAAAACGTTTCATCGAGCGCGGAAAGAATGGGGGAAACGTGGGGCTGCGGCATATTAACGCAGACCGGGAGGAACGAATACACCGCATCCGGATACTCCCAGCCCATCGTCAGGATATTCAGCTCGATATACAGGACAAAGGAGGTCAGGGAGGCGACGTATTTTGACGAGAGCAAGAGCCTTTTCGTGCAGGGCAGCGCAGAGATACATCTGGTGAAATTCTTCGAGGAAGCGCTCTATCTCCCTATTGCGAGGCTCGTTAATTCATTATCCGAGAAGGTTTCCCGGCTCCAGAACTGGAACCTGGACACATACCTGGCATACGTATTCATCGCCGCGGTCCTGATCATGGTCTACGTGGGGTGGTTCATATGAACGCCTCGTTCCTGTTATACGCCCTGCTGAACACCGTACTGGTGGTGCTGTTATCGCCGTTCTACATGGGGCTCATAAAGATTGTCAAGGCGCGGGCGCAGGGTAGGAGAGGCCCGCCGCTCCTGCAGCCGTATTACAATCTGTCCAAGCTCCTGAAAAAAGAGAGGATCTATTCAAAGAACACGTCGGCCATCATGAGGGCGACGCCTTACATCAACATAGCAGTGATGCTCGTGGCTTCGCTGTGCATACCCCTGGCTTTGATACCTACGCCGACCGACGGGATAGGCAACGTCATCCTGTTCCTCTACATGCTCGCGCTGGCAAAATTCTTCATGGCTTTGTCCGGACTGGATGCCGGAGGCACCTTCGGAGGCATGGGAAGCTCGAGGGAGATGAGCATATCGGCCATCATCGAGCCGATAACGATCATAGCATTCGCCGCCCTTTCTTTCAGCCTGCATACCACCGACTTCCATCAGATGTTCCTTGAAAGAGCCGGTGCGACCGCATTCCTGAACCCGGGACTGCTTCTCATAGCGATCCCCTTGTTCATCGTCCTCATAGTCGAGACCTCTCGAGTGCCGGTGGACAATCCCGAGACTCATTTGGAGCTCACCATGGTCCATGAGGCGATGGTCCTCGAATACTCCGGAAGAGACCTTGCCCTGATGGAGCTTTCCCACGCGATAAAACAAACGCTATACATGGCGGTCCTGATAAACATACTCCTTCCATGGGGGCTGACCTCGGAGCTCACCGTCGCAGGAATACTGATCGCTGCCGCAGCATTCGCCTTAAAGGCCGGCCTGCTTTCTTTCGTGACCGGCCTTGTGGAATCTTCCATGGCAAAGATGAGGTTCTTCAACCTGCCCAGCCTTTTCATGATAGCGTTCTTCTTCTCGATCCTCACGATATGGTTGGAGGTGTTCGGATGATAGCGTCAGGCTTGCCGGCTGGCGGCGACTGGATAGAGGCGCTCCTGGTCATGGTCCTGGTGACCGGCGCGTTCGTCGTGACGAGGAAAGACCTTCTTTCACTGGTCTCGGCATACCAGCTCCAGTCCCTGCTATTGTCGGTCATCGCTGTTTCTCTTTATCTTTCCAACGGAAGCGAGATGCTCTTATACCTGGCCGTCTTGACAGTGACCAGCAAAGTGATACTGATACCTTATGCCATAAAAAAGATACAGAAAGAGATAAAAATATCCCGAGACATAGATTTCCACTATCTCTCGCCGATGGAATCCATAACCGCGATGATATTCCTGATCCTACTCGTCTACGGCTCGTTCACAAAGATCCTGCGGGAACTCTCGCCCGGCGACCTCTTCTATCTCGGCGCGGTATTCGGGATATCCCTTACTCTCATGGGGATGCTCATCACGTTCAGCAGGAAAAAAGTAATCACCAAGGTGATCGGCTATCTGACGATGGAGAACGGGGTCCTGCTCTTCAGCCTGTTTCTGACCGAGCTGCCTTTCATGATAGAGGTGCTTGTGATGATAGACCTTTTTATGATAGTCCTGCTCGCGGCCATCCTTTCCATAGGAGTAGATTCCAGCGTGGAGGAGTTCAGGGAGAAATTCAACGCCATCCATATCCCCCGGCTGCAGAAGAGGTTCGAGCATTTAAGGAAAAGAAACGGGGAGGAGGCGTAAAATGCTCCAATATTATCTTCTGGCGGCTTTCGCGGCCCTTGCGCTCACGCAATTCCTGAAATCGCATAAAGCTATGAATCTTGTTGCAATAGCCCACGCCATCGCATGCATCGCGTTCGCCGCCTGCCTCCAGTATTCCGGCGCCATTCCGGTTTACTATCTTGAAAACAACCTGTATATCGACGCCCTCAGCACCTACGAGATATTCATCGCCGGCACGATCTTCCTGCTCGCCGCAGTCTATGCAGGAGGGCATGCAGAGAGCCTGATAAAGATCGGCATCCTTGAAAGGAAAAACCTTAAGGGCTACTATCTCTCCTTCAATGCGCTGCTATTGTTCACAGTCCTCGCCTTTTCGTCCAACAACCTTGCGCTGTTCTGGATATTCGCCGAACTCACCACGTTCTTCACGGCCTTCCTCATAGCCATACTGAACTCGAAAAAGAACATAGATGCGTCGCTGAAATACATATTCGTCACGTCTACTGCGATGCTGTTCTCGTTCATCGGCCTGATCCTCCTGTTCGCCCTGACTGAAAAAACCCTCGGAACAGGGACACTGAACTGGGACGTCCTGCTCAAGAACGCAAAAACCTTCCCGGCAGCGCCCCTTGCCGCAAGCTTCGCGTTCATGTTCCTCGGATACGCGGCCAAATCCGGAATAGCGCCGCTGCATACAAGCCTGCCGCACGCCTACTCGAAAGCCCCCTCGGCAGTAAGCGCCATAATCTCGGCCGTCATGCTGAACATAGGGATATACGGAATACTGCGCATCTACTCGATAACGAGGCAGAACCCAGGCTCGGCCGCGACGTGTTCGAACCTCCTGATAGCTTTCGGAATCCTCAGCCTGTTCATCGCAGCCTTCAGCATGCTGCAGCAGAAGAATCTGAAAAAACTGATAGCATTCTCAAGCACGGAACACGCAGGACTCATGCTCATAGGAATCGGAATCGGGACACCGATCGCGATCTACTGGACTTTGTATCACGTCCTTGCCCATTCCCTTACCAAAGCCCTTCTATTCCTGTCGGCGGGGATACTGAACCGGCAATACGACAGCAACAAGATCGAGAACATAAAGAACGCGCTAAAACTGCAGCCGCTTGCCTCTGCAGGACTGATCCTCGGAAGCCTTGCCATAATAGGGATCCCGCCAGCAATCGTTTTCATTACAAAATTTTCCATCCTCGTCCAGGTGGCGAAGTTCTCGACGATCCTCCTCATCGCAGTTCTCCTCCTGCTGTTGTTAGCGGCCGCCGGCTTCGCATTATTCATCACCGCCATCTTCACGAGAATAGACGAGAACGACGTTATGCGCCGTTACCCCACACCTGTAAGGATGAAAATCCCGGTGATAATCCTCATAATACTGGTCTACGGCCTCGGGTTGTTCTTCCCGCAGCCTTTGGACGGAGCATTGAATAGCATAGTTTCCGGACTCGGATTTTAGAAGAAGAAAAATATGGAGCTTATAGACGACATAGCATATACGACAAGGGGCAGGATAGTCGAGTCAGACGCAAAGATAGGGTGCAATAACGACGTCTACATTACCCTAGCTGAGAGGGACTTGGAGACCGTCATGCATCTCCTGTCAGCAAGCGCCTACGAACTCGCAAGCCTTTTCTGCGTCGAAGGCTTTGATGCGCACGCCGCCTACACGCTGCTCTATGCATTCGAGAAAAAGCCCTACAAAGAGATCGCAGTATTCCGGCTCCCGCTCAGATGGGAAAGCGCGCCATCGATAACGTCGTCGTTCCCGTCGGCGTCATGGTACGAAAGAGAAGCGACCGACGGCTACGGCATAAGGTTCACAAACCCCTTCGACGAAAGAAGGCTCTTCCTGCACGAATCATACCCAGAAGGGTTCCACCCGCTGCAAAAAGGGTTCAAGAACTCTGAGCTCGATACAATGGAAAACGGCGAGCCGACCGGCGCTGGAGAATACCAGTTCAGAAAAGTCGCAGGCGAAGGAGTCTACGAGATACCCGTCGGACCAGTCCACGCCGGGATCATAGAGCCCGGACACTTCAGGTTCAGCGTCATAGGAGAGACGATCTACCACCTCGAGATACGGATGTTCTACAAACACCGCGGGATAGAGAAACTGGCGGAAGGGAAAACGCCCGAGGAATGCGTGAGGATCGCGGAATCCATAAGCGGAGACGAGAAGGTATCCAACGCCGTCGCATATTGCAATGCCATAGAGAAGCTCTGCTGCATCCGGCCGCCGGAACGCGCATGGCGCCTGCGCACTGTCTTCCTCGAGATGGAAAGGATCTATTCGCTTCTCGGAGACCTTGCCGGGATGTGCGTCGACGTCGCGTTCCCGGTAGGCGCTAGCCCGTTCTTCATATTACGGGAAGAGATCCTGAGACAGAACAAGGCCCTTACAGGTTCGCGTTTCATGAAAGACGTCATAGGCATAAGCGGGCTGAAAAAAGACGTTCCGGAAGACGCGCTGAAACAGCTGCCTACCTTCCTGGATAAATGTATAGAGACGTTTGAAGAGTCGGTCGAATATGTGCGTTCAACGCCCTCGGTCATAGACAGATTCGAAAAGACGGGCGTTATACGTAAAGAGCTGCTAGCGGCCCTGCACATAACCGGACCGATGGCGCGCTCGAATGGGCTTTCTACAGATACCAGGATATATCACCCCTACGGCCTATACGAAAAAATAAAACCGAACGTGAAAACCGTAGACGAGGGCGACGTCCTGGCAAGGTTCGAGACAAAGGCTTCGGATATCCTCGACTCGTGCAGGATGATAAAAAAGGCGCTCGACGATCTGCCTTCGGGCCCGGTATCTACGGATTATGCCATCAGGGACGGCTACGCCACCTCCCTCGTCGAATGCGCAAGGGGCCAAAGCTTCCACTGGATTTGGGTAAAGAACGGCGTCGTCGACCGATACAAAATACGCACGGCCTCGTTCTGCAACTGGCAGGCGATAGAACACGCAGTCATCGGCAACATCGTGCCGGATTTCCCCCTGATCAACAAGAGTTTCAACCTTTCATATTCGGGCACAGACTTGTAAAAAAAATGAACAAAGCTATCACGAACATTTTCAAAAAACCCGTGACTGAGGAAGTCACTTTCAAGGACGAAGAATTCGAGGCGCTAGGCATCAGGCTGAAAAAGGACATAGACACCATATTTGGGCGAAGCCTTGCCATTCGCGAACTTGATAGCGGAAGCGACAATGCCGCCGAAATCGAATTGAACAACCTGGGGACGCCTCACTACGACGTCGAAAGATTCGGAGTAACCTTCGTAGCGTCGCCGAGGCATGCGGACGTTATTGTTATAACCGGCGCGGTCACGCGCAACATGGCCGGGGCAGTGAAAAAGACGTATGATGCGACTCCTTCGCCCAAGTACGTAATGGCGGTCGGGGACGACGCGTGCGACGGCGGGATCTATAAAGGGACATACGCAGTCCTCGGCGGCGCGGACATGATACTGCCGGTCGATATCAAAATACCCGGGAATCCGCCAGAGCCGAAAGAGTTAATGAAGGGGCTGCTGGCGCTGATGAGGAGCATAAGGAATAGACGTTAATCCGAGATCCGTCTCAAACGCACTTCTGCGACCCGCACCTTTTCGAATATACCTTGATCAGCTCTGCCCCGAAAAAGAATATCTGCGCAGAATAGTATACCCAGAAGATTACGACGAAGATCGAGCTTGCGGCGCCGTAAACGGATCCGATGTTCGCGGCTCCCAGATATGTTCCTATTATGATGTTCCCTGCCGAGAAAAGCGCTGCGGTGAATGCCGAACCGTATAAGACGTCGCTCCATAGCAGCCGCGCGTCGGAGAGCGTCTTGTAAGTCGATGCGAACAGAATGCAGACGGCAATAAAAAAAACCAGAAAATTTGCCATGTGGAGCAGGGTGAAATGGAACGGGATAACTCTAAGAGACCTTCCGGTCGATGTGATCACTGCCGTAAGGGCGGCTGAAAGCAGCACTATAAGCCCTGCCAGGACTAGCTGGACGAATGAGAGGAGATAGGATCTCAGCGTATTTAGAATGGCTCCCCCAGCCGCGGGTTTCAGGCCCCATATTATCTGTAAGCCTTTCCTTGTCTGGAGGAACAGTCCGGTCGCTCCCAAAAACAAAAACAGGGCGGCCAACGCAGTGGCAAAGTAGCTTGGGGGAGAACTGCCGACGGTGCGTATGATTCCCTCCAGAGATGCGGCGATTTCGGCCCCCAGGAAGCCGCTAACGCTTCTTTGTAGCCTGCCGGTCTGTCCGGCAGGACCTACGAGTAAACCAGAGATGACCATCAGGATTATCATCAAAGGAGCCAGGGAAAACGCCGCATAGTATGCTATGGCTGCCGCGATAAGGGATGCATTGTCCTTGTTCCATTCGGAGAAGGCCTGCCTGAAAAGCCCCAATGAATCTCGGAAAACAGAAACGCCCTTCATGTGTTTATTTTTTCTACAGATCTGCAAGCCGCCTGCCCACTTCGTCCCAGTTGACTATGTTCCAGAAGTTTTCAACGTATTTGGCCCGGTCGTTCTTGTAGTCCAGATAGTATGCGTGCTCCCATACGTCCAGCACCAGTATCACGGGACGCCTTGGCGTCACGTTCATATTGTGCTTCTCGACCTGCATTATTATAGGCCGCTCGACCTCGCGGCAAAACGATAGGACTGCCCAGCCCGAGCCTTCGGTCTTTGCCGCGGTCTGCGAGAACTCTTTTTTGAAGCGGTCGAAGCTTCCGAATTCCCGGTCTATGGCGTTGCCTATCTCTCCCGAGGGCTTCGGCGCCTTGCCGGTATTATCCACGGGAGTCAGGTTCTTCCAGTAGAGCGAATGCAGCCGATGGCCTCCAGTGTTGAAGGACAGTTGTTTTGCGACCGTTCCGTAATCCAGGTCCGTATTTCCCTGCCTCGCCTTTTCAAGCGATTCCAGAAGAGCGTTCGCCGCGGCTACATAAGCCGCATGATGCTTGTCGTGGTGTATCCTCAATTGTTCTTCAGATATGTACGGCTTCAATGCATCGTAGGCATAAGGCAGTTCCGGCAGAACGTAGATCTTGTTTTTTGCATCCATTTCTTTTCAACCCCAGGGTTATGTCTAGGAAAATATTCCTTAATAGACGGTTTTGGAGGCCTCATTGATCAAAAAACAGACCTCAGCCAAACATAGGCCGGGAGTTGTCTCCGTCATTGCTATAACCCCGGCTCTCCCAGTATCCCTTATAAGACGAATCATTGGATACTCGTATCTCGTCCACCCATCTGATCCACTTGTACCCCCACTTGTCTTCGGCGACGAGCTGGAACGGGTAACCGTTAGCCGGAGGTAGAGTCACGTTGTTTATCTTATAGGCCAGTAGTATTTTCTTGTCCCGGACGTACTGAAGAGGAAGCGACGTCGTATATCCGTCATAGGCATGGAATATGACGGTGTTCGCGCCGGGCGACGGCTTCGCTTCGTCGACGAGGTCTGAAACCAGAACGCCGTGCCAGAGGACTTTCACGCTCCAGCCTTCAACGCAGTCGAGAGTGGTCACTTTAAGGAAGCTTCTATGGCCCAGCACCTCAGAATATGTGTAATGCTGAGGGTTAGCGACCAGGCCGTCCACAGACAGCCGGTAGGTCGAGATATTGACGGACTGCGGCCCGTTAATCGAGTTCTCGACGAAGTCGGTCATCGAGCCCAATTTCGTCCCGTTGTATTCTTTTATCTCCACCGATTTCAGGTTCTGGTCCACCTGACCGGTGCAGCATGTAAGAGTCAAACAAGCCGCCAAGAAAAGAAGGAAACAAGCCTTCATAGTAGGCTATATTGGGAAAGCATTGCTTAAGACACACCTACAGCGGCTGCGGCCCTTAAAATATTTCTTTCAGCTTCACGTGCTTCTTGACCATCCTGCCCAGGGCTGCGATCTTCTCCTCGTCTTTTTCCGTCAGCATGTGCTCGAGGTGCTCGACCCTTACTGCCGTCGTGTACGTATCGGTCGGAACCAGCAGCAGTGGGACCTGCGCGTGCGATGCCTTTAATATTATGTTCGCGTGCGGCATTATGTTGTTGGTCAATATAACGCATGATGCGCCCGTTTCTATGGCCGCGAGGATCATGTCGCTCCTGTCGCCTCCGGTTATGACGAGGTTGCCTTTCTTATGGAATGAGGGGTTCTTGAGAGCCGTCGTGGAAGACACGTCTCCTACGAACACATTCTCTACGACCTTGCCCAGGCCGGCTTCGCCGGTTAACGTCTTGGAGAAAAGATTATCGGCCAGATAGCCGGCATCGTAGTGGGTTAAGGCGTCGTTGTATGGAATGATCCCAAGAACCTTTATCCCTGCTTCCCTGATCCGCGGCAGGTACAGGTCCCGGAACCCCGACGGGTCTTTGACGTTGTTTATTATCACTCCTGCGAACCCTGCGCCTGTCTTCTTGATGCACGAGCCGAAGAAGAGCGAATCGTCGAGGGCGTCGTAATCGTCCCCGTTCACGACGAGGACAATCTTCCCTTTCACGTATTTGGCAAGCGAGATCGGGTCGAGGTTTATGCTTGTCCCGTGACACAAATCTGTTCCGGCTTCTATGATGAGGGCTTTCTTGCCCTTCGACGCTTCGGCCGAAAGCTCGAGGACCTTCTTTTTCACGGCATCCTTCGTGTATGAGTGCTTGATCTTCGCATGCTCGAAGCCTATCGTGAGATCTTCCGGCGGCATCTGGAGCTTGAAGACCTTGGCTATGAGCGCAGCATCATAGTCCCAGAGTTTTTTCCGGGAGTAGACTAGCCGGTTCCCGAGCGGCTTTATGTAGCCGAGACCCTTCCCGGCCGCCTTCATCAGTCCCACGGTCACAAAAGTCTTCCCTGCGCCTCTGCTTGCAGAAGCGATAATTATCTTTTGCATCTATTTCGCCTCCGGACCCTTTGACAACAGGATCCGCACATCCGGGGCCATTACCCCCTGCCCGTCCTCATAGACCATGAGCGGGTTGATCTCTATTTCAGATATCTCTTCATGCCTTGCGAGTATTGTTCCGAGCTTTGACACGGCATCCACGACGGAGCCGACGTCTTTGCGTTTCTCGCCCCTTGCGCCCATGAGGAGCTGCGACGACTTTGTTTCGTTTATCATCTTGAGTATGTCCTTCCTGCCTAGAGGGAAAGACCTGAATGCGACATCGTTCAATATCTCCACGTACACGCCGCCTAGGCCGTACATCACGACGGGCCCGAACGATTTATCCCTTACCGCGCCGGCGATGGTTTCAATTTCCTTCTTCATCATCTCGCTCACGGAGACGCCTTCTATGACTGCGTCCGGTTTGGCTTTTTTGCAGTTGTAGAGTATCACCTGATACGCGTCCAAAACCTCCTGCCTGTTCTCGAGATTCAAAGCAACGCCGCCTGCATCGCTTTTATGGATTATATCCTTTGAGACGACCTTCAGCGCTACGGGATAACCGATCTTTTCCGCGAATTTCACGGCCTCGTCAAAGTCTTTCGCAAGGAAGCTCTTAGGCATCCGTATACCTGCGGCGGCCATGACTTTTTCAGCCTCGTAAGACAGCAGGAAGTGCCGGCCCTCACCCAGTGCCTTTTTGACTATCACGTCTATTGAAGGATCGTCGATCCCTTGTTCTTCCTTCTGGTCGGATTCGGTCGCGTAAGCCGTGTTCCTGTAGTTCTCGTACAATACACCCATACAGGAGACCGCTTCGTAGACGTCGGAGAACGCCGGTATGTCGACGGCTTTAAGGCTCGTTATGCAATCCTCAATCCTTGCGCCGCCGAAAAACGAATAGACCAAAGGCTTGGCAGGCTTGCTGTTTGAATACAACCCTTTAATCATCTCTGCTATCTTGGATGCATCGAAGAACGCTGTCTCGCATCCAAGGCATATAACCGTGTGGATGTCTTTGTTCGCCAGCGCCGCGTCTATCGCAGTCTTGTAGTTCTCCAGCGTCGCCTGGCCGGTAAGATCCACTGGATTCTTCACGGAACCGAATGCCGGCACGACTTTTGAAAATGTCCTTTTAAGGTCTTCTATATTGTCGTAAAGGTTCACGGAATATTTTTCGCATGCGTCGGCTGCCATGACTCCCATGCCGCCTCCGTTAGTTATTATGACCGAATTCTCGCCCTTCGGCTGAGGGGAATTAGAGATGTACTTGCACGCGTCAAGGGCCTCCTGAATGCTTTCGGCGCGTATGACGCCGCACTGCTTCATTATGTCCGAGAAGACCGCATCCGAACCTGCAAGGGAGCCGGTATGGGATGCAGCCGCCATCGCCCCGCGCTTCGACCTGCCGGCCTTGATGACGATCACTGGCTTTTTTGAGGTAGCTTTCTTGAGCAGCTCCACAAGACGGCCGCCGTTCTTTACGCCTTCGACGTACATCATTATTATCCGCGTGCTGTCGTCGGTTATCAGGTATTCCAGCAGGTCGGATTCGTCTACGTCGGACTTGTTCCCGAGAGAGAACATCCCTGAAAGCCCTATGTTCATCACCGCCGTCTTGCCCATGAGGGATATTCCCAGGGCGCCGCTCTGGGTTATTATCGCTATCCCGCCCGGGCGTACGTCCCTTGTACCGAAGGTTGCGTTGAACGAGGACTTAGCGACATACATGCCGAAGATGTTGGGCCCGATGATGCGCATACCGCCTTCCTGCGCGCATGAGACGATCTTCTTTTCGCTCTCGTAGTCGCCGACCTCCGAGAAACCGGAAGATATTATGAGCGAGTACTTGACGCCTTTGTCCGCGCAGGCCTTGACGGCGTCGTAAACGTATTTCGAGGGGATGGTTATGACCGCCACGTCGATTTCCCCGTCGACGTCGCCCACGTTCTTGTAGACCGGGAGCTTCAGTATCTCGCCGCCTTCGGGATTTATCGGACAGATCCTGCCGGCGTATCCGCAGGCGATTATGTTCTCGACAATCTTGTAGCCGATCTTTTCAGGGTTGTGGGAGGCTCCGACAACCGCTACGGTGCGAGGCTCGAACAGGCTTGTTATGTCCGGTTTATCGGTCATTGTCTCCTCCTGAAGATCGATCTGTATTCGTATAATCCGTCGGCGGTCTTTTTGTCTGCTTCGAATCCGGCCTCTTCGAAGAGCGTCGTCATCGCTTTATTGTCAGGCAGGACTGCGGCCTTGAAGCCAAGCAAGCCTTTCTTTTTCGCGATGTACGTGAGGTATTTCAAAAGCTCTTTACCCACGCCTTTGTTCTGGTATTTGTCCCTGACGACGAAGGCGATCTCTGCTGTGTGGGAGTCCTCCAGTATATCATATTGTCCTACTCCTATAAGTTCTTCGTCTTTTTCGTCCGGCGAGACTGCGAGTATTATCATGCGTTTTTCGTAGTCTATGACCGTATAATCCTGGAGCCTGTGGTGAGGCATGTCTTTCCTAACAGAAATGAACCGGTGATAGAGGCTCTCCTCTGAAAGGGAATAGAAGAAGTCCTTTAGAAGGTGCTCGTCGGTTATCTTAACCGGCCGAAGGAGGATGCCTAGCCCAGTCCTCGTCGTCCGGTACGCCTCCAGTCCCTCGGGATATGTTCCGTTCTTTCCCGATATCAAAGCCTGGTCGGGGTACACGATATTGTTCTTCTTAGCGATTGCGAGGAGGTGCGGCCTGAAACGCGGGTGGGCGATGGATATCAGTTCCATGGCTCTCTCGCGTATGTTCTTTCCGTGCAGGTATGCTATTCCGTACTCGGTGACCACGTAATGGACGTCGCCGCGGTTCAAGGTGACGCCGGCGCCTTCTTCGAGGAAAGGCATTATCCGAGAAACTTTCCCGCCTTCGGCAGTCGATTCGAGGACGAGAATGCTTTTACCGTTCCTGGAAAGGACCGCCCCGCGCATATAATTCGCCTGCCCGCCTATCCCGCCGTAGAAAGACTTTCCGACAGACTCCTCGGTCGCCTGACCGGTCAGGTCTATGCCCAGGGCACTGTTTATCGCAGTCATGTTCTCGTGCCCGGCGATGACGAGCGGGTCGTTCGTATACTCTATTCCCCTGAACTCTATTCCCGTGTTGCCGTCAAGGAATCGGTAATCCTCTTGCGTACCCATGCAAAATGATGCAACCGTCTTCCAGGGGTTGACCGTCTTACTGCTGTTGTCAACGGCCCCGGATCTCAAGAGGCTCACCAGGCCGCCGGACAAAAGCTCAGTATGTACGCCCAGATGCTTCTTGTCTTTAAGATGCGCCACTGCAGAAGAGACGAGCCCGCCGTAGCCGGCTTGTATCGTCTCACCGTCATGCACCAGGCGGGATAAATAGTTGCCGATCTTTCCAGCAGTCTCCTCGTCGACCTCGGGCCGGTATTCGATAAGGGGCTCATCGCATGGAAGGATATAGTCGACATCGTCCGCATGGAGCCGTCCGTCTCCGGAAACCCTCGGCATGTTGCAGTTGACCTGCACGATTACGAGGGATGCCTGTTTTACTGCCGACTTCACGATGTCGACGCTGACCCCGAGGCTCATGAATCCTTCAACGTCCGGGGGAGAAACCTGTATGAGAGCGACGTCGACAGGCACGATGCCCCTGAAAAAAAGATCCGGCACGTCTGAAAGAGAGATCGGCGTATAGTCGGCAAGCCCTTTGTTCACGGCTTCCCGGACTTCGCAGCCTATGAAAAAAGAATTGTGGCGCAGGTTCTCTGCAAGCCGCTCGTCGCCATAAGGAACGTTTCCCAGGGCCCATAACTGGAATACTTCGGCATCAAGGATCGCCTTGGGGTTGGCCCGGACATACGAGATGAAAGACTTTAACAGATATTGAGGCTCGCCGCAGCCCGAGCCTATCAGTATGTGGTCCCCGGAATGTATGCGGCTGAATGCGGTTTCCGATGATGGGAATTTCTCCGGGCTCTTTTTTCTCAGATCTTCCAAGGCGGTTGGTGCGTTTTTTGAAGGCATGAAAACACCTTAAAGAAACTTCAGGGACCCAGCTCGCTCCTGAGCCAGTTCCCGAATTCCTTGTTGGGGCTTACTTGAAAAGTGATTATGCAGGGCACTTTGTAGGGGTGCATCTCCTTCACGGCTTCCTCGACCAGCCCGGATTTTTCCGGGACGGTCTTTAATATTAGGGCGTACTCCTTCCCGTCCACGATCTTCCCCTCCCAGGGATAGATGCTCTCGATAGGGAACATGTTAGCGCATGCGACGAGCTTTCTGTCCATCAGGCTCTTCGCGATCCGCTCGGCTTCCTTCTTTGAAGGGTTCGTCACGTAGATAAAGACAATGGCGTCGGACGTTGCCCGGTCATCAGTCATGAGACTATCACCTTGGCTTTCATCGACGGATGGATCTTGCAATGGTAGTTGAATACCCCGGGGCTGTTGAAGGTGTGCATGAAAGTCTCTCCCCTGACGAGCGTGTCGGAATCCAGTTCGCCGCCCGTGTCCGAGGACACGGTATGTGCGACCGTGTCGAGGTTTGTCCATACGATCGTGTCGCCCTTACGGATCCTCAGCGCGACCTCGCTGTACTCAAAATTCTTTATCGCCAGATTGATCATCTTCGATACGTCCCCGGGCAGCGTAGTCGTAGTAGACTTCGCCTCTGAATCGTTGATGGAGGAGTTGAATCCGTTGGAGCTCGTAAGAGTCGTAGTCGTTGCTATGGGGCTTTCCGTAGGAACGGGGTTCTCTTCAGGGACTGTGGTCGTTTCAGCTTGCGGCTTTGTGCTTTGATGCGCGCAGCCTGGGGACAGGATAAGCGACAAAATAACTGCGAAAATCAACAGATTTATTACCCGGTCCATAGTCTCACCTTAAATATATAAGACAGCCCCGGATTTATAGGAAAGGGTTATGAGGGATACTAAAGAAAGCTCCAGCATGCACGGCCTGCCGTCGACTATTAGGGTTATTTAACGTTCACATCAGCTTTCATCGAAGTGTGTATGCTGCAGTGATAAGCAAACGCCCCGGTGGAGTTGAAGGTGTGCGAGTACGTGTCTCCCTGGGATAACGTGCTTGAAGACAGCTCTCCTCCCGAATCTGACGTAACGGTGTGGGGGGCAGTATCCATGTTAGTCCAGACTACGGTATCGCCTTTATTAATATTTACCATCGAAGGGTGGAATGCGAAGCCGCTTATCGAAACCTGAACCGTCTTTGCCGTATTCTGGGCAGTCGTTGGAATTGCCGTTGCCGTCATAGTCGTCGTAGCGATCTTTTCCGTATTCGTTTCCCGAGTTGGGGTCGCGGCAGGGATCGTGACCTGAGGCGCCGTTGACTGGACCTCGGTCGGCGTTGCCGGCGTCTCCGTCGTAGTGGCCTCAACAGTCGTTGTCGGAGTCGTTCCAGGGTTCCCCGGCTGCTGGACGCATCCGAGCGTTAAAAAAACAGAGACAATAAAGAATGCCGTAAATATCCTCCCAAACTTTTTTATGTTTTTCATATCGATCCTCCCGAGATTTGCACGATGAATTCCCCGTTCATGATCTTAGAGTGGGGGTCGCACTGGAAGAAGTAGGTTCCGGTCTTCATCGGAGCGGCGAATTTGTAGGTAGTGGTTGAGACGCCAGTTATAAGACCTCCCCGGAAGACTAGTTTAGTCGCTTCCTTGTCTTCGTAGACCGCGAAGTTGTGTTGGATCCCTTCGTCCTGGTTGTTGAATACTATCGTTACCAGCGCGCCTGCCGGGACGATTATTTGTTTCCTGTCGAATGCTCTGTTCTTCGCCGTCAGGGTTATTTTGGCAGTCTCTCCTCCGGCGCCTTCCCCGTAGTTGTATGCTATTGTATTGAACGATGCTCTTGCTATGACGGGGGGTCTCAGAGGCGTGTGGTCGTTGTTGACCAGCTGCACCGCGAAAGTATGGGCGCCCGGTGCTACTCCCATCCATATGTGTGAAGTGCCGTAGTCCGCCCCGTATGTGCCGGTGGAAGTGAACGCAGGCAGCAGCGGGTCCGTCGGCGGTTCAACGTCTAAATAGTAGATAAGATGTCCCTCCCCTTTTACGTTGGCGTCTCCGGGCTTATGGACCAGGTTGAAATTCGACACTTTGACGGCTGTTTCTATATCCCCGGCCAATATCGTGGAGCCTTTATTCGGTTTTATTATCGCGAGCGCGGGTGAGGACGCAGGAACATCTTTAGCCCCTATTTTCAGGGCTACGAGCATTGGAGTGCCGCCTACGCCGGCAGGCCATATTATGGTGTCTCCGGCTACGGCCGGCCAGGCATTGATCCCCGCAGGCGCCTTGTACTGGAATAATTGCTCCCCGGTGTCTTTTTTGAAGGCGTAGATGTTTCCGCCATATGTGGCGGTGAATACCAGGTCGTTCACAACCGTGGCCCCTCCGACATTCAATGAGTCAAAAACCTTATTCCATAAGGTCTTGCCGGTACTCGCATCTATTGCCGCAAGCTCTCCCTTCGAGCTGGAGAAATTCACCGACGAAAAATCTAATTTTGTAGGCGTCCAATCCATCGGCAGATCGACCACCGGCACGTACACGATGCCGTCTGAATAAGCCATCGGCGTTTCCACCCCTCCAAGAGCGGAAGGTATGACCTTCGTAGTCCCTGGGGGCAGGCGGTCGAGCTGATCGTTCCCGTTATGTTCTCCGACGTTTGCCGACCATAGTATCTCTCCCGTGCCGCGGTTGAAGGCATATACTCTCCCCATCTTCCCGGCGCCTATGACGATGTCCTGTTGTTTTCCGTTTATTTTCGCGCTGGCAAGGATCGGCGCTATCTGGAAGTCGTAGTCGAAGAGGTCGTGCTGGAGGACTTGTTTATACCAGCTCATCATTCCGGTCCTGTGTTCCAGGGCCATCATGCTGTCGGTATACAGGTTGGGTCCGGGCCTGCTTGAGCCGCTGGGCCATTGCTCCGTTCCAGGGAAGGGCGCGGGGTTGGCTATTCCCCAGTACATTATGCCGGTCGCGAGGTCTATCGAGGGGGTATACCAGCAGCCCCCTCCGCTGTTTACTTCGGGATGCCCCCATAGGTCGGGTGAATCCACCGTGGAAAAGTTCCATTTGACTGAACCGTCTTTCTGGTCGAGGGCGTATATGACGCCGATACCTCCCGGCGCGTAGAATATATCGGCAGTTCCCGGAACCGTCGATGTGTATATTAGGCCGTCATAGGCCGTTGGCTGGATGTCTATGCCCGTTGTTTTCACATCTGACAGCTTTGTAGACCACAGCTCCTCGCCTGAATTGATATCCAATGCGACCATGCTGTAGAGGTCTTTTGCGACAAATACTTTGCCGTAGGCTACCGCAGGGCCGTTGGGACCGACCACCGCCGAAATATCATACATCTTCGACCACTTCGCTTTGCCGTTTTGGAGATCCAATGCAAAGACGTTGGCTTTGAGGTCCTGGAAGTATACCGTATTCCCGAGTATCAGCGGCGTGCTTGCCGCGCCCCCGTAGGCGCCTACTCCGGGTATGGGGAACGACCATCCTACTCCCAGGTCTTTCACGTTCCCGGAGTTTATGGATGAGTCCTTGGTGGCGCGGGTGTTGCTGTAGTCCTTATTGGGTAGAGGCCAGTCTTTAGAGTATTGCGCGGCCTCAGGAGGGATCGCTTTGTCGGAAGGCAACACAAGGGCATACCATACCTTTCCGTAGCCCTCGCCAGCTATGTCTCCGGGTTTTTTATCCTGCGCGAAGTAGTATAGAGGCATGCCCTTAAAGGTAGCCTGCGTGCGTCCATCCTGTCGTAGGGTCACTCCGAGGTCTTCTTGAGAAAGGTCTGAGGAGGTGACGCTTCCCGTGACAAACAACGGCGGCCATGCGGCTTCGCATTGGGCGTAGCAGTTGCTCTTACCCTGCACGTCTTTTGTAAACACGTACAAGGTCATGCCGTCGCCATCGGTAATTATGGCTCCAAGCGACGGGTTTTGGGTAATCTCAATCGATGCGTTTTTTATTTCCGGGTTCGTAGCATTCCCCTGCGGAGTTGTGGTCGAAGCGTTTCCATACACACCCGGGCCGCTGATACACCCGGAAAAAAATACTATGAAGGCAAAGAGAACACCTACAGTATACAGAAAAAATCTTGACATACCAACCACCTCAAGTATATATTTGTCGGAACTTGGTAATAAGACGCCATTTAGTCACCTATTCATCCGTTTTGTCTTCAGAGCGTCTCCGTACCATATCAATTCGTCAAGGAAGATTTTAGTCTGTGCAGGGCAGGTTTTGTCTACGGGCTCTCCCTTCTCGTCGAAAAAATCTTGTATCCTGGAGAAATACAACGCGCTTCTTATCGAGACCATATGTAACTCGGCAGCGACTAGACGCAGCTGCTCAACTACGCGAACGCCGCCGAACGGACTGATGGAAACCCCGCAGAAGCCTACGGGTTTATTGAAGTATTGCAGATACAGCATGTCAAGCATCATCTTCAGTTCTCCGGGATATCCGTGGTTGTATTCCGGCGACACTATTATCAATGCGTCGGCTTTATCTATCTTTTCCGCGAGCTTTTTTGCTTTAGGATCGTTCTCTTTCTTGTCTGTCGCACCGATGCGGTAATCTCTGACGTCCAGAAGCTCTGTTTCACAGCCCGCTTTCATCGCTTCCCTGACCATGTAGTTGGCCGCTTTCTCCGACTGGCGTCCCTCACGTGCGGTCCCTAGTATCACGGGGATGTTTAGCATTTTATCCTCTTTTTTTGGCGGCTTCGGCTATCTTTTTTCCATAGGCTCTGCATGCCTGCAGTCCCGCTTCGTCCGGCGTAAGTTGCAGGATGAGGCCTACGCCCACTACGGAAAAGCCGTCCTTTCTCAGCCGGGCGACCGTATCTTTCATCCAGGCCCCGTCGCCCCATTTGTACGAGCCGAAAACCCCTACGGTTTTCCCGGTTATCTTTTCCTTTTCCATGCCGTCGACGAATACTTCGATCTCGTCCGCAAGCTCTTCTATACCCATGGCCGGCGAGCCGATTGCGAAGGCGTCCGCTTTCCTTACATCATCGAGGCTTGCTTCTTCCACCGTCTTTAACTCCGCCTTGCCGCCGGCGGATTCGATGCCTTCCTTTATCGCCTCTGCCATCGCCTTCGTGTTTCCGGTCATGCTCCAGTAGATGATGGGGCTCTTTTTCATTTTCAGGGATTTATTTATTGCCGGCCTTTGCTTATATCGCTCCGGAAAGAAGTAAAATATATAGACTATATAGAATACTGGCTAAGAATATATAAAAGCAATGTTCTATATAGCCATTAATGAAAATAAACGGAAAGGTAAAAGGAGCATACCTCGTGGTATTGCTTATAACCACCCTGCTCTACGCAGGATGCACGGGAAGCAACCCAGGGACACAAAAACAAACACTAACGGTGGCGGGATCGACGACCGTCCAGCCGATAGCCGCAAAGGCTGCCGAAGCGTACATGAAGATTAATCCTGGCGTCACGGTCTCGGTTGCGGGAGGCGGCTCGGGCACAGGGATAAAGATGGCCTCCGAAGGCTCGGCAGACATAGGCGCATCTTCAAGAGACCTGACCGCTGATGAGATCGCAGCAGGGAACCTCAAGGTCTACGAAATAGCCGACGACGGGATAGCGATCGTCGTCCATCCAGGCAACACACTCTCGGACCTCACGAAGCAGCAGATCAAGGACATCTTTTCCGGCAAGATAACGAACTATAAGGAACTCGGCGGCCCTGACAAGCAGATCGTGGTCGTGATAAGGGAGGAAGGCTCCGGTACCAGGACGTCTTTTGAGGATATGATCATGGACAAAGGCAAGACCAATAATACCCAAAACGCAGAGCAGCAGCCCAGCAACGGAGCCGTTAAAGCGACCGTGGGCTCGAACCCGAACGCGATAGGATACATCAGCGCAGGATACCTGGACGGAACTGTCAAAGGCCTGAAGATTGGCGGCATAGAGCCTACCAGGGAGACGATCAAGTCCGGAACGTATCCCATCTCGAGGAAGCTCTACATGCTGACGAAAGGCGAAGCCTCCGGCAATGCGAAAGCATTCATAGATTATGTGCTATCGGACGCGGGACAAAAAATAGTCGAGGACGAGGGGTTCGTAAAGTTGAGATAAGGCATGAAACCCGGCGACAAGGAAAAGACGGTAAGGGCGGCATTGTTCCTCTCAGCGTTATCCGCGGCCCTTATCCTTTTGTTCATCGTCTTTTTTCTTTTCAAGGAAGCCCTGCCGTTCCTTTCTCACGGAGACCTGGTTGGTTTCCTCACCGGAACGGTATGGAAGCCTACGGCAAACGTTTACGGCGCGGGAATATTCATAGCCGGCTCTATCCTGACGACCGCCGGGGCGCTTTTCATAGCCGTTCCGCTGGGAGTCGCGTGCGCAGTCTTTCTTTCAGAGGTGGCGCCAAAAAAAGCCGTTAATATCCTGAGGCCGGCAATCGAACTCCTGGCAGGAATCCCTTCGATAGTCTACGGCCTGTTCGCATTGATCGTGATCGTGGGACTGGTACAGCAGGACCTTGGAAAATTGCTGACAGGAGATTCTCTTCCAACCGGCAAGGGGATACTTGCTGCGGCACTGATACTCGGCGTTATGATCCTGCCGATTGTGATAAGCATTTCACAGGACGCGATTTGTGCAGTTCCCAGAAGTTTCAGGGAAGCGTCTTACGCATTGGGCTCGACCAAATGGCAGACCATCCAGAAAGTCATTCTGCCGGGCGCTATGCCCGGGATAGCTGCCGGAGTCATCCTGGGAGTGGGCAGGGCGATAGGCGAAACCATGGCCGTCGTCCTGGTCCTCGGCAACGTGGGAATGATCCCGTCGAACATCCTCGGCATTGATAGCCGGGGAGAGACCCTGACTTCTGCGATAATGTTGGATATGTCCTACGTGCCTGTCGGAAGCATGCATTATGCCGCTCTCTTTACCCTGGGGCTTACGTTGTTCTTCATGGCCTTCGCCCTCAGCATGGCCTCAGAATACCTGCTGGCAAAAAGGAGGAGGCAATCGAAATGTTAGACTTCACCCCTCAAAGAAAAAACAAGGCCGCAATGACTCTATTGTGGCTGTCTGCTGGTTCCATTCTACTGATCCTGTGTTCAATAGTCCTCTACGTAGTATACCGGGGGTCCCACGACCTGGGTGTGGAGTTTGTTTTGGGCCAGCCTGAAAATATCTGGCTTGCAGGCGGAATGCTTCCGGCTTTGATAGGGACTCTGTACACTGTTTTGATAGCCCTCCTCTTCGCAACCCCTCTCGGCATCGGGGCCGCAGTCCACCTGACTCAGTATACAAAAGAAGGACGGACGACGAAGTTAATGAGAATCGGCTCCGACGCCCTTAACGCGATCCCGTCGATAGTGTTCGGCTTATTCGGATTGACGTTGTTCCTTTATTATTTGAGAATGAAGCCGTCCGTCTTTGCAGCCGGGCTGACCCTGGGATTCATGATCCTTCCCACGATCATCAGGACCGCCGAGGTCGCAATAAAGGCCGTACCGTGGTCCGAGATAGAGGGAAGCTATGCCCTTGGCGCGACAAAGCTTCAGACGATAACCGGAGTTATACTGCCAACTGCGCTTCCGGGGATAATTACCGGAGTCATCCTTGGTTTGGGAAGGGCTGCCGGAGAGACTGCTCCGATAATCTGGCTGGCCTCGTTCTGGCCACCGATCACTCCTTTGTCGCCTGCAGACCCTTTCAATTCGCTCACGACAACTCTGTATTTCCTGACATCCGAAGCCCAGAACGAACAATACATAACGCGGGCTTTTGCCGTCGCCTCCCTGCTCCTGTTCATGGTGCTTGTCTTGAACTACGTTGCGAGGGCGCTCAACAACAGGCTGTCTGCGAATATACGGAGGTGAGTTTTGTATTTTTGTGTTCCGCGTGCAAGTATTAAACATAAATGCGATGAAAAGTCTAGTCTGCTTCGTCATAGCGCTCACGTTGTTCGGCGGCTGCGTCGGCAAGGACAGCAAGGATCTGATCATTTCCGGCTCTACTACCGTACAGCCCATCGTCACAAGAGCGTCTGAGACATATTCGACCGAGCATCCGAGCGTAAGGATAGGCGTCGAAGGCGGAGGCTCGGGAACGGGAATAAACATGGTCGCAGAAGGCTCTGTCGGGATCGGCGCCTCCTCCCGCGAGCTTACGGCCCAGGAAAAGACCAAGGGGCCGGACTTAGTGACGACGACTGTAGCAATAGACTGCATCGCCATTGTAGTGAATCCGTCGAACACGATAAAAGACTTAACCCTCCAGCAGGTCAGAGACATCTTTTCGGGAAAAATAAAGAACTATAAAGAAGTCGGGGGCCCGGATAGGCCCATCGTCCTCGTCGAGAGAGAAGACGGCTCCGGGACTAGGTCGATGTTCGAGAGCATGGTGATGGGCAAAACCGACGTCTCGGACGGCGCGCTGCAGAAGCCTGCGAGCGGGGCCATCCGTTTCACGGTCGCAGGGAACGAGAACGCGATAGGATACGTCGGCATAGGCTATCTCGACGACTCGATAAAGGCGATTTCCTTGAACGGCTCGTCACCGGATGAAGAGAACGTCCGGAACAAGCGGTACCCGCTTTCAAGGAACCTGTACCTGATAACCAAGAGACAGCCGCAGGGTATCTCCAAGGATTTCATCGACTACATCCTCTCCCCGGAAGGCCAGGACATAGTCAAACATGAAGGATTCATAAAAATAAAACCATAAAAATGGGCAGATTCGAGCCTGAAAAAATGGTCGGAAGGGTGTTGATGCTCTTCAGCATAACCGCCGTCGTCGTGCTACTGCTTATCATGCTCTTCATCTTCAATGCCGGCCTTCCCTTGTTCACGAAAGTCGGGGTCCTGGATTTCCTGTTCGGCACCAGATGGGTCCCGTCGAAAGACGTCTACGGCGCGTTCCAATTCATCGTCGCAGCATTCATGGTAACCTTCGGCGCGCTCCTGATAGCGGTGCCTTTAGGATTGTCCTGCGCCATATTCCTCTCGGAGATCGCTCCGCGCTGGGCTAAGAACATCGTGCGTCCCGCGATCGAATTACTCGCCGGGATCCCGTCCATCATCTACGGCGTCTTCGCCCTAGTCATCATCGTGAACGCGGCCCATATTACGTTCAATCTTGCGACGGGGGAGACTATCCTCGCGGCATCGATAATCCTGTCCATAATGGTCCTGCCCATAATCATAAGCATCTCTCAGGACGCGATAGAGGCGGTTCCGAGACTTTACCGCGAAGGCTCGTATGCTATGGGCGCAACCGACTGGCAGACTATTCACCGGGTCCTGCTCCCGGCCGCAAGCCAGGGCATCGTCGCCGGCGTCATCTTGGGAATGGGTAGGGCGATCGGAGAGACTATGGCAGTCGTTCTTGTCATAGGGAACGTTGAAAAGTTCCCGACCGGCTTCCTGGTTCCTGGAGAAACGCTGACGTCGGCCATCCTTCTCGAGATGGGTGAAGCGGTCGTAAACAGCCTCCATTATAGGGCGCTGTTCTGCCTCGGCATAGTCCCCTTCGTGTTCGTGCTCGTACTAAGCGTCTTATCAAGCAGGCTGATAAGCCGAAACCATGAAAGATTTGAATAGTCATCAAGATGAACAAACACACCACCGACAGGCTGGCAAAGATATGGCTTTGGATGTCCGCCGTAGTCATAATCTTAATCCTGCTCGCGGTCCTGGGCTATATATTCATAAAAGGCGTCGGGGCCCTTTCTGTTTCATTCCTGCTCGACATGCCGCAGAACAACTGGCGCGAAGGAGGCATATTCCCGGCAATCCTCGGCTCATTGATTGTGGTTGTCGTCGCCCTGTCTTTCGCTGCGCCGGTCGGGGTGGGAACGGCGATCTATCTTACGGAGTTTCGCAAAGACGACTGGTTCTCGAGAGTTATTAGAACGGCGTCGGATGCCTTGAACGCGGTCCCGTCGATAGTCTTCGGCTTGTTCGGGCTCGCCCTCTTCGTGTTCTACCTGAAGGATTACACCGGCGGACCCTCTCTGCTGTCGGCAGGCCTTACTCTAGGATTCATGGTGCTTCCCACGATAATCAGGACCTCGGAAGTCGCTATGCGCGGCGTTCCGTACGCGGAAAAGATGGAGAGCTACGGCATGGGCGCATCGAAACTCCAGACGATCAGAAATATCGTCCTGCCGGGCTCGGTTCCGGGCATAGCTACGGGAATAATCCTTAGCATCGGCCGGGCCGTAGGGGAAACGGCCCCCATAATCTTCATGGTCGCGTTGAATCCGACGATCCCGTCCTCCCTGTTCGGCAGCGGGAACACACTGACGACGCAGCTTTACTATCTGGCCATGGAGGGAATCTCGCTTAAAGTGGCGTTCGGAACGGCCTTGACTCTCGTGTTAATCATCCTCCTGCTCAATCATATAACAAGGGTTTTCAAGAAAAGGCTCTCAAGGAACTTGAGGCGGAACTGCTGAGATGGACCAAAAGAACAAGATATTGGTGAAGGACCTGAACCTGTGGTACGGCGACAAGCAGGCTTTGAAGGACAACAACCTGAACATAAAAGAGAACCGGGTGACTGCTCTGATCGGCCCCTCCGGGTGCGGGAAATCGACCTTCATAAGGTGCCTTAACAGGATGAACGACCTGATAGACGGAGTAAAGATAACCGGGGAAGTGTTACTGGACAATAAGAACATTTACGATAAGGACATCGACCCGGTAGCCCTGCGTAAAAGAGTCGGCATGGTATTCCAAAGACCGAATCCGTTCCCGATGAGCATATTCGACAACGTCGCCTACGGACCAAGGATACACGGGATAAAAGACAAGACCGAATTAAGGAGGATAGTCGAGGAAAGCCTTGTCGGCGCGGCCCTGTGGGGGGAAGTGTCGGACCGCCTCAACACGAATGCTCTCGACCTTTCAGGAGGACAACAGCAGAGGCTATGCATCGCAAGGACCCTCGCGGTCAAACCCGAGGTAGTGTTGTTCGACGAACCCTGCTCGGCTCTTGACCCGATAGCCACAGGCAAGATAGAAGACCTGATGCAGGATTTAAAGAAGAAATATACGATAGTAATAGTGACGCATAACATGCAGCAGGCCGCAAGAGTCTCGGACTACACCGGATTCTTTCTCCTGGGGAGACTCCTTGAATTCGCTAAGACGCGAGACATATTTGAGAACCCAAAAAAGAAGGAAACAGAGGATTATATCACGGGAAGATTTGGATAAAAGATAGGTGGTGAAAAAAAATGCCAAGACAGAAACTGGATTTCCAGATGGATACCATCAAGGAAGATATCCTCAGGATGACTCTCCTTGCCGAGGAGCAACTGAGAAACGCAATGACGGCGCTGTCCGAACTGGACAGCAAAAAAGCGCACGATATCATAGAAAAAGACAAGCACGTCAACGAGCTCTATGCCGAGATAAAGGAGAGGTGCATCCAGACCATCGCACTCCAGCAGCCGGTGGCAAAGGATCTGCGCTTCATCAGCATCTCGATGGACGTCGCGACGAATTTGGAGAGGATCGGCGACTATGCCGTCGACATAGCAAAGAACGTGAATTACATCCTTGACGAGTCTCCCAATATAAGCCAGGAATTCAACAGACACGTCCTCAAGCTGGTGGACATGAACGAAGGAAATAAAAATCCGATAATGGAGATGGGGGAGATAGCCGCGGACATGGTGAACAAAGCGGGTCCGGCCTTCATACATAAAGACGTCGGAAGGATCGAGGAGATCCACAAGATGGAGGACAACGTTGACAAGCTTTTCGCGAAGGTCTTCAGAAAGCTTGAGGAGATATCAAGAAAAGACGCCGAAGGCATGTCTTTCGCCCTCAACATCATACTGACGGCAAGATATTTGGAAAGGATTGCGGATCACTCTGTCAACATAGCTCACAGGACGTATTATGCGATGAAGGCGCAAGAAGAGTTCATATGATAGTTTTCTGTTATGTACGTAGGCATCGATGATACGGATTCCGAGAAGAGGATGTGCACGACGTATCTGGCGGCGCTGCTCTGCGAAAAGTTAGGCACTGTAGAACTTCCGCGATTGATACGTTTGAACCCGAACATCCCGTACAAGACCAGGGGCAACGGCGCAGTATGCCTGATAGTCGAAGGAGATCGCGCCCTGATAAAGAAGACCGTTCTCGACATGGTCGGCGAATACGCGCAGTTCGAAGAGAAAAAGACCAACCCAGGCGTCGTGTTCATAGAAAAGCTCAATCCTGCGGATAAGAAAAAACTGAGGGACTTTTATCGGCGCGCGGTTTCGGAACTTGTTTCGATAGAGAACGCTGAGAAATGCGCCTCGTCGGTGGGCGCGGAATTCCACAAATTCAAGAACGGCCGAGGCATCATCGGAGCCCTTGCGGCAATAGGGGCGGAGCTCCCTGACAAGACCTACGAAATAATCGCATACAGGAGCCACAGGAAGAAAGAGAAAAAGATAGACGTCGATTCCATCTACCGGATGGACAAGGAGACTTATCCCGAAACCTTTAACAACATCGACAACAACACGGGAAGGATACTTATATTCCCACACGGGTACGACCCAGTATTCTGCGGCATACGCGGAAATTCCAAGAGCGTCGTCGAAAAGGCATGGGCAATGGTCAAGCCCCTGGAAGAGATCGAACGGACCCAGATATTCGTCACAAACCAGGGGACAGACGCGCACCTCAGGAAGAAAAAGATCGCGGAATTAAAGCCTTACGACTGCGCAATACTGAACGGAACCGTTGCCAAGGAACCAAGAACGATAGCTGGCGGCCATATATTGTTCGGGCTCAGGGACCTGACGGGGGAAATAACGTGCGCTGCATACAAGCCCACCGGGCCGTTCAGGAATACCGTAAAGAAGCTCCTGCTTGGGGACAGGATCGAGGTATTCGGTGGGATAAGCAAGCACCCGAACACTTTTAATCTGGAAAAGATCAGGATATTGAAGCTGGCCAAAGTCTATTTAAAAGATTCTCCCACATGCTGCGGCAGGAGGATGACTTCTGCAGGAAAAGGCAAGGGATACAAGTGCAGGAAATGCGGGAAAAGAGCGCGCGAGATTCGTTTGAAAGAAGTTCTTCGAGACCTTGTGAAAGGATTCTACGAAGTCCCGCCCGGAGCGAGGAGGCACCTGAGCATGCCGCTTATCAGGATGAAGCCTAAGGCAGGAAGAAGTACTGGAAAAGAGTAGGATACTCACGCATGAGATCGCTCGCAACGGCTTTCGAAAGCCACATCTTGCCTTTTTTGTACTTATAACCCTCGAGCCCGGAGATCTTCTTGAAGAAATCCGCATTCAGCTCTTCGCGGATATAGCACTGGTTGGGAACCTCGGTATCGATGTAAAAGAGAACCGGCAGCTTTACGTCGTCGTGCTTGTGTTCGGGATATTTCGCGGCAGCTTTCTTCAGCGCCGCCTTGTCGAAGACGTAATCCTCCTGACCTTTGACAGCGATCGATGGGTTTTTTTCTGCCAGGAGCTCTTTAAGGTTTTTCCTGTGGAGAATTATGTTCTTGTTCAGGACCGCCAATTCCTTGGCAACCATCTTCTCGAAACCTTCTCCTTCCTGCCGCATCTTTCAGCCCACCCCTAAAAAGAATAGGATTGTAGGCAATAAAAGCACGCCCATAAGGTGTGTCCGGCTGATTCCGGCAATTATGGGCAGGATTCCGACTACGGTACACAAAAGCGCAAGCAGGAGACCGAACCAACCCGTGAACACATAGACCATGGACAGTATGAACACGAACGATGCGACGCAAAGCTTCCGATAGTTTATCTTCTCGACGAGCCCGGACATTCTCTTGCCGATCTGTATGTGCACAACGGTTGCAAAGAAGGCCGAAAACGCCATGACGCCGACAAGCAATAGGACTACGTCGAAATTGACGTCTATGACCTTGCCTACTATGACAGCAACGCCGCTTCGCGCATTGCTTATCGTATACAACGCCAGCATCGAGTAAATGGCATCCGAGGTATTTATAGCACTAAGGAAGACCAGAAAGTTCTTAGAATCCAGCTTCGCCTTCTCCGAGATGAGAGCCCCCATCTGCGATGGGCTGATAGCGGGCAATACGCCGATCAATGCCCCCGAGATCGCTCCAAGCAATCCCGCGCCGAAGAACTTTTTCTCGAATTTGACCTTGATGTACGGGTCCTGGGGTATCGCGACTGCTTCCGACTTTAGTGAATCCAATAGGTTTGCCAGGCCGAAGAGACCCGCAAAGACAGGGAACAACACGTCCGAAGAAGAGAGGAAATCCTGATGGTCTAATACGACGACGCCAAGCCATCCTGAGATGAGGAAAGTAAGGACTGCCCATTTGATGGCTCTAGGGGATTTTTCCTGGGCTATGAGGATTACGACGGCGACTATCAGGATGTAGGCGATGAAGCCTCGCGACGCGTGATAGATCGCCGGTATGATATATAAGGCCGGGATAAGGAGCATCAGACCTATTCCAAGGCCTAGAAGGCTTCCTGTCGCAGTCAGTTTCACGGCCTCGAAAGCCCTGCCCTGCATGAACAGCCTGTGAGCGGGAAGTACGGACAATGCCGTATCTTCTGCCGGCGCCCCAAGAAAGATGGCCGGGATGTAGTCCAAGAATGCGTGCGTTATAGAGACTGCAGTAAGGATTATGACGAAGTCCAACGGCGTGAGGCCTAAAGCGACATATGTCCCGAATCCCATCACTGCCACGGTGTTCACGTGCAGTCCCGGAATGAGCCCGGTGACCACGCCGATGGCGCATCCTATCAAAGCCAGAAAAACATATTCGAGCATTTTTTATAGGTGTTTATAGTATATAAAATATTCAATGGTCATAGTTTGGGTCTTAACTGCATATATTTGCAGGTGTTTACTATTGGCCGTCTTTTTTGTCGTTTTGTTTTACACCGAATAAGTTCTTAAACTAGTAAAGTTATAAATTATATCTATCAAATATGGTTTTTAAAATTGATGAAATCAGGATTTAGATTTAATCAAAATGAGCGGCGAAAACAATTGTTCCAGGAAAAAACTGATAGTCAGGACTTCTAAGACCTTGCTAGAGCAATTCGACAGAACAAAGATCGCCAAATCCCTGATAAAAGAGGCTGAACTGGAACAGGAGAAGGCTAATCAAATAGCTCTGGAAGTCGAGGAAGAGCTCTCAGGAATGAAATTGAACTACCTGACAGCCCCGCTCATAAGGGAGATCGCCAACGTAAAATTGCTGGAGCACGGCATGGAGAGGGAGAGGGCCAAGTATACGAGGCTTGGTATGCCGGTCTACGACGTTTCGAACCTGGTGGGCTTCGGCTCCAAGGAGAATGCTAATCTTCAGTACAATCCTGAAACGGTTCACAAGTTGATGGCGGACCAGATATCCAAAGAGTACGCACTGATAAGCCTGCTGCCACTGCATCTTGCGGACGCGCACATGGCCGGCGAGATACACATACACGATCTTGATTATTTCATCAGGCCTTTTTGCTTTTCTCACGACATAAGGTTCTTCCTGAAGAACGGATTCAAGGCCGACGGTGTCGGGAACCACACGGCCGTTGCGGGGCCGGCAAGGAGGCCGGAGGTTGCGTTCCTGCATGCCGCAAAAGTCCTTGCAGCTGCCCAGACCAACTGCGCGGGAGGGCAGGGTTTCTCGTACTTCAACACTTTCCTTGCTCCGTATGTTGCGGGCCTGGACTACAAGAAGGTAAAGCAGCTGGCCCAGATGTTCATCTATGAATTGTCGCAGATGTACGTCGCGCGGGGCGGACAGGTCGTTTTCTCGAGCATCGACTCTGACATGTGTGTGCCGAAGCAGTTCCTCGACGTCCCTGCGGTTCAGATGGGCGGCGTAGTGCAGGACAGCGTCACATACGGCGACTATGAGGACGAGGTCAAAAACCTTTTCAACGCGCTCGTAGACGTCTACTACCAAGGCGATTATATCGGCAAGCCATTCAATTTCCCGAAGTTCGAGGTCCAGACTTATCCTGAAGACATACGGAAAGGGCATCATTACGAGGAATTCATGAAGCTCTCGGCTCTTGCGGCAAAATTCGGGACACCCTACTACATAGTCAACCAGCCCTACATGCCGGAGTTCGCATGCTACCAGTGCTGCGCGTTCCTGATGCCCCTCGACAAGTCCAAGACCGACGAAGACGTCGTCAACGGAACCATACGGGGCGGAGGCCTGCAGGTCGTGACGATAAACCTCCCCCAGATAGCATACATCGCCAACGGCGACGATACAAAGTTCTTTGAGATACTCGACGACCGCATGAAGAAGGCTAAGGACGTGCTCCTGCTCAAGAGGGACATCGTTAAAAGGAACCTGAAGAACAACCTCCTGCCCTTCATGAACCAGCCGATAAACGAGGCCGGAGAACACTACCTCGAAGTCGACAAACAGAGCTTCATCATAGGCATCCTGGGCATGAACGAGATGACCAAAGCACATACCGGAAAAGAGCTGCACGAATCCGAAGACGCTTGGAAATTCGCACTCACAGTCATGAAGCACATGAAAGACCGCGTCGCGGAGTACAGGGACGAGACCAGCCTCAACTTCTCTCTTGCAAGGACCCCGGCAGAATCCTGCTCCCACAGGCTGCCTCAGATAGACATGCGAAAATTCAAGGACAAGGTTGTGTTCAACGGGACAAAAGACTCAGCATACTACACGAACTCGTTCCACGTAAGGCCCTCGGCCGACGTGCCATTGTGGAGGAGGCTGACGATGGAGGGATCGTTCCACCCCCTGACCGACGGCGGAGCGATGAGCCACGTGTTCCTCTCTGAATCTAATCCGACGACCGAAGGAATATACGAGCTCACCAAAAAGATCACGACAAAGACCGCGATACAGTATTACTCATACACGAAAGACCTTTCAGTCTGCACCCAATGCGATTTTACCGCAGGCGGCCTCCTTCATAAATGTCCGAACTGCGGAAGCGATAAGATCGACTGGTGGAGCAGGATAACCGGCTATTACCAGAACGTGTCGGGCTGGAACAAGGGCAAGCTTGCCGAGCTTTCTCAGAGGAGGAGGTATGGAACGGCCGGTGAAGGGAATGGCGTAAGTGCTGAAGTCAGGGAGAAACTGGGGAAAATGGGCGGGTGAGCGACGGTTCACGGCATCAAAAGGACCCGGTTCTTTCCAATTTTTATAGAGTACATAGCGTATTTGTCTGCGCCGTATCTTTCGACTATGCCCAGTTTTCCAAGGGCGCGCATGCAGGCCCGCATCTGTTCCCACGATACGCCCGCGATCCTTGAAAGCTCTTTCTATGATGTCCATAAGGCAATCGCATTTTTCGAATCCTTCGGCCATTTTTTAGAAACCCTTATTTATTTTATAAAAAACCTAAACATTAATCCTATTAAATTATGAATAAAAACCAGTATATGAGCGGCATGAAATGAAAGCAATACTATTCACGTCAACAAAGTGCCCGAAGTGCCCCAGGTTCAGGAAAATGCTCCGCGAAGCCGCTAAAGAACTCAACCTGATAGAAGGAAAAGACTTCTCGGAAAAACTGATCGACGGAGACAAGGTGACGCCGGGGACGAAAGCAAAACTGGAAGGGACCGAGTACTACATCGTAGGTTCGGAAGAAGACATAAAACAGACGGAGCTGCCGGCCGCTATCGGCGGACGCGACTGCATGTTGGATGCCCTGCAATTCCAGGTGGCGTCGACGCCTGCGCTGGTGATAGACGAAGAGCTCGCCTTCATCGGCGAGATCCCGACCAAGGAAGAGCTCTTGAAGAAACTGACGGAGTGAGGGGTGGATTAACGCCCCGGAGCTGCGGCCTGCGCCCTCATGTCGAGCAGTTCTCTTATGAACGCGTCTTTGTCTATTTTGGTGACGCCTGATTCCGTCCTGACCGTTCCGTTGACCGTGCCGAAGATGGTCAGTTTTCCGCCGTTGTTTATGACGTCTCCTTTGACGAAGCCGAACAGATTTGCCTCCCCTCCTTTCTCGACCGTCACGTTGCCGATTATCATTCCCTGGTGTAGTAGGATTCCTTCCCTGTCGACGTAGACGCGGCCGTTGACTGTTCCCTGTATCTGGGTCTCTTCCCTAATAACTGTTTCCCCCCTGGTCCTTTCGCTTATAATCCTCATGTTCTCATTCCTCTATGGATTGAATTAGTCTACCGACAAGATAAAAAATTATGTCTCCACCGATTCCCCGATGTTGGGTATGTGTATCCTGAAGCCCTGCTTGGTCAGCCGTTTGCCGAATTCCTCGGCGGACGCTTCTTCGCCGTGGGTTATGAATATCTTCTTCGGCTTTTGAACGAAGCCGTTAACCCATTTAAGCAGTTCCTCATAGTCTGCGTGAGCAGAAAAGCTGTCTATCCGCTTGATCTCTGCCTTGACTTCTATCTCCAAGCCCATCATCTTGACGCTTTTCGCGCCTTCGAGTATCTGTCTACCAAGCGTTCCTTCCGCCTGGTATCCGACGAACAGCACCGTATTTCTCGGGTCGGACAGGCCGTGCCTCAGGTGGTGCCTGATACGTCCCCCGGTGACCATGCCGTTTCCTGCGATGACTACGCACGGCCGGCCGTACGTATTTATCCCCTTGGACTCTTCGACGCTGCTGGTCTCTACCAGGTTGGGGAAGTTGAAGGGGTTTTTGTATTTGAATGCCTCCCGGTCGTAGAACTCACGGTGCTTCTCGAATATCTCGGTTGCTTTGATCGCGAGCGGGCTGTCCAGGAACACTTTTTCGTCAGGGAATTTCCCTGCAAGGATCATTTTGTTGAACGCGTAGAGCAGCTCCTGTGTCCTTTCGACGGCGAAGGACGGGATCAACAGTTTGCCCCTTTTGTTGTAGGTCTCTTTGACGTAGCTCAGCAGAATGTCGTCTCTCTGTTTGAGGTCTTCGTGCAGCCTGTCCCCGTAGGTCGATTCCATCACAACGTAATCGGCTTCCTCGACCATCGTCGGGTCGTGGATTATCGGCACGTCCCACTGCCCGAGGTCGCCGGAAAAGACGATCTTTTTGGTCTCGTTGTTTTCGGTCACGAATAGCTCGATAATGGCCGAGCCTATGATGTGTCCGGCGTCCAGGTATCTTGCCTGTATGTTCCGGGTTATCGAATAGGTGCGGCCGTACTCGACTTCCTGGAAATGTGGAAGCGTTGCCTGCACATCGTCCATCGAATACAGCGGATTCCTTGGCGGAAGGCCCTCGCTTTCCCGCCGCCTGTTCTCGTCCTCTGTCTCGGACTTCTGGACTTCTGCGGAGTCTGCAAGCATTATATGGCACAGGTCGATAGATGCCGACGTCGCGAAGATCTTTCCCCGGAATCCCTCTTTTACCAGCTTGGGCAGGAGCCCGGAGTGGTCTATGTGCGCGTGAGTAAGGAGAACGTAGCTTATCGTCCTTGGATCGAACCTGAAGGGCTCATAATTGTGGCGCGTGACGTCTTTTACCCCCTGGAACATGCCGCAATCGATGAGTATCTTGTCGCTCCCTGATTCGACGAGATAGCATGAGCCCGTGACTATCCTTGCCGCGCCGCAGAAGGTCAATTTCATTTTTTGGCCGTTAATGATTTAGACTTAAGCCTTTAAACTGAATATATAGAAAGCATCATGCATGTCGAGAAACACCAGACCTGGGAGAAACCGCGCTGCGAGATAGTGAAGGCAATGAAGGAAGCCGCCCCGATGTCGAGGGAGCTCTGCCTTATCTGCAAGGGTGGAAGGCTTCTCTGCGGCCGCGATTCCTGTCCCCTGCTGCAGAAGATCAATATCCAGGACCCGATTGAGGAACGCCTGAGCCAGGACATGTTCGGGCCTGCGCCGTCGATCTTCGTCGGCTGGAAAGCTTACCCCAACGTTTTCGTGGGCCCGATGACTGCCCTAGACTCCAAGAAAGCGGCCCTCCTCGACGACCCGTCGAAGTGGTACGGCATGGGCTTCGACGAGATAATAGAGATGCGCTCCTTGTTGGTCAGGTCCAAGAAGCAGCAGAACGTGAGAGACCGGGGCACGTTCGTTGAAAAATCCCAGGAGATCGCTCTATCGGTAAAGCCGGTAGATATCGAAACATCTTTCGTGAAGCGGCCGACATACAATATCTCTTTTTCCGCCGTAAGCCAGCCTATGGGACCTACCGGCATCATACGAGACTTCAAGCTGGCCGATAATCCGAAGATCCCGCGCAAGGTCGACTCGCTTGTTTCCGACGACATTCGCGCGGTCGATGCGGCAATGGAGCTTTTCAAGAAGGACTACGACGTCTATTACCTGACCAGCATCCTCTCCTCCGGAGCCCTCGGGAAGCAGGAAGGCAAACGGCTCGTGCCTACGAGGTGGAGCATCACGGCCGTCGACGACATGATAGCCAAGGAGCTTATGAAGGAGATACGTCTATTCCCCGAGCTAAGCCAGTTCTTAGTCTACGAAAACACGTATTTGGAGAATCACTTCGAGGTCTTGTTCATGCCCGGCCGCTGGGAGTTCGAGCAGTTCGAGACATGGGCTCCGAATACTCTATGGACTATGTCCTACGACAAGCCAGTCATACAGGAAGAGCACGAAGGATTCGAGGGACGGACCACGTACGCCATGAAGGAAGGCGGCGGCTACTACGCCGGAAGGATCGCAGTCACTGAGACCCTGCACAGGATGAAGAAGCAGGCCCGCGTCATCATATTCAGGGAGATCTATGAGGGATATATCATGCCCGTTGGGGTCTGGGAGGTTCGCGAGAATGTCCGGAAGGCTCTTGAGAAAAAGCCGCACAGGTTCGGCAGCCTCTCCGACGCGCTGACGGACATCAGAACGCGCCTAAGGATACCGATCGAGGAATATGTGAAGAACAGCGAAGTGCTCAAGCAGAGGAAGATCAACGAATACTTCTAGTTCCGAATCCCGCAATCGGACGTTTTTCTTTCTTTCCGTCGACGCTTGCCGGCTTGACCGGCAAAGGGTCGAGGTCACGCCTGGAAGTTGGGCGTCCTCTTTTTCAAGTACAGCGAGTTCAGGAACACCAGCACCGGCAGGATCTCCAGCCTCCCCGCCCACATAAGGAAGGAGAGTATCACCTTCGAGGTTATGGACATTGCGAACCAATGGTCGGGGGATACGTTGATCAGCCCGACGTTGCCTATCGCCGAAGCGCTCAGGAAAAACGATTGAGTCGCCGTGTATTCAGACATAAGCAGCAAGGCCCCTATGAACATTATAAGGAGGTACGCAGCGGCGGAACCGAAGACGTTGAATATCTCTTCGCCTTCTACATGGCTGTTGCCGATCTTTATCCGGATTATGGCGGTCTTGGGCAGGGTTAGTTTCTTTATGCTGTATAAAATGATTTCTATCAAGAGTATGAACCGCAGTATCTTTATCCCTCCGGCCGTCGACCCGTAGAAACCCCCGATGTACATCAAAGGGATGAGCAGTATCTGCGCGGCCTCCGGCCATTTGCTGAGGTCGACTATGGAAAATCCGGTGGTAGTCATTGCCGAGACCGCGTGGATGACGGCTTGGATCACCGCATTCACACCCAATGAGGGGTCGTGCAGGTACAGGACGACGGATATCGCTATCGATGCCAGGGCTATAAGCGTCAGCATGTATCTGAACTCGAGGTTCTGGATGAGGAATCCTATTTTGCCTTCGAAGAGCCTGAAGTGAACGAAGAAACTGATCGACCCGACGAACATGAATAAAACCGAGATGATGAGGATGGCCGGCCGGTCCTGGAAAAAGCCGATGTTGTCGTTGTGCGTCGAAAAACCGCCCGTAGCAAGGACGCTCATGGAATGATTCAACGCGTCGTAAAGGCCCATGCCCGCAAGGTATAGGAGTATGAAGCATATCACCGTGTATACGCCGTATATCTTCCATATCTCGGTCACGGTTCCGCGGATGCTCGGCTTGATCCTTTTCTCTCCTTTCTCCGGCGTATAATAATCCATCGCCACCGTGCCTTTCCTCATGAAAACCGAAAGAGCCGTGAAGATTATTCCCAGGCCTCCGAGCCACTGCGTAAGACTACGGTAGAACAGTATGTCCCTTGGAGCCGACTCCAGGTCCTTTATCAGAGTCATCCCGGTAGTGCTCCAGCCAGAAACGGATTCGAAAACCGCATCAACCGGGCTCAACGTACTCGATAACACATAAGGTAAGGCGCTGATCAATGCGATAATAAGCCAGCCCATGGAGACCGACATCATGATGTGCTTCGTTTTCGCCTGCGACGACCGCTGCTGTTTCGGCGCGATCTCTCTCAAAATGGAATAGATTATGTAGGACAGGACTGCCGGGACCAGAAAGACAAGGAACCGAATCACAAGGTCTATGATCATCGTCGTAAAATCCTGGACCGAAATCCCTCCGAGAAGCGGGAGGACGTCTTCCAGCCTGACCCTGCCTTTGAAAAGGTCTTTCGACAGAACAGTATCTATTGCGAAAGGCAGAGGCGCCAGGAATATAAGAGGTATGAACCTGAACAGTCCGCTGAGCTCTTTGAGAGAGATCTTTATGTCTTCGGTGTTTAAAGAAAACATCAGATTAATTATTCAGACGCTATAATAAAAAGGGGTTTTAATTTCCCTAAAGCCTTAATACAATAAAAGCGAGTGTTTTCAAAAGAGAATATGCCTACGACAGAGTTCGGTTTCAGGGAGCTGACTTCCCTTTTGGGAAAGGATTACCGGCCCGAAGAATTGAGAGAATGCGTCTCCATGCTCGGAGTAGATGTGGAGCGCCTGGACAGGGAAAAAATAGTCATGGAGGTTTTCCCCAACAGGCCGGACATGCTAGGCATAGAAGGATTCGCCCGCGCCCTCAAAGGAGTGCTAGGGATAGAGACCGGCCTGCCCGTATACAAAGTTCTCAACTCCGACATAGAGGTCCTCGTCGACCCTGCGGTAAAAGACGTCAGGCCATACATAGCCGCAGGCATCGTTCGAGGCCTGACCTTCACCGAAGAACGGCTGATCTCCCTGATGAACATACAGGAAAAGCTCCACATCACGCACGGCAGGAACAGGAAAAAAGTTGCAATCGGCGTACACGATATGGGCCGGGTCGCAGCCCCCTTCTATTACACGACCTCGGGGCCTTCTGACATCTCGTTCGTACCCTTGGACATGAAAGAAAAGATGTCCCTTGGGGAGATACTTGAAAAGCATCCTAAAGGAAAAATGTACGCAGGGGCTCTGGAAGGGATGAAGAGGTTCCCCATAATACTCGACAGGAACAAGAACATCCTCTCTTTTCCGCCGATAATAAACGGAGAACTCACCCGACTGAGCGAGGGCACAAAAGACGTCTTCATAGACGTCACCGGCACCGACCAGACCGCAGTCAACCAGGCGCTTTCCATAATCGTAACCTCGATCCTTGACAGGGGAGGGAAAGCCTACAGCGTCGAAATCGGGGGTAAGAAATAATAAGTAGTCTTCCCCATATTCATAACGCATGGAAATAAAGAAGGTAAACACCCTTGCATTCGCAGTCTCGGAGAAAAAAGAGAAGGAATTGGAGGAAAAGCTCTTATCCGGCTCCGGGAAGTTCCTGGGCATAATAGCCAAGGAAAACCCCGAGATAAAAAAAGGATACTTCCCCCTCCTGGTCCTAAGGCTTTCAAGGGCCGAAGCCATCCAGAAAGGGATAACCCATCAGACAAGCTACGAGAAACGCGACAACACCTTCTACGTGAACCTGAACACCGGAGTGATCTTCCACGTAAAAGGCAAGAACATCCAAACCTACGACCTGCTGAACAAATTGCTTTATGCCGCCGATTCTACGGTCATTGCGCTTGGGACCCTTCTACGGAAAGGCGAGACCTTCAAGGACGAGATATCTCCGGACGCCCTTTCCGAGCTGATGAGCATAGGCCTGATAAAGATCTACAAGCCGGCCGTAAAAGAGCTCTGCACCTTGTTCATGGACGAAATGCTTTCAGAAGCCGATGAGAATAACCGCATCAGACACACCGTCGTCAAGGACAGGGTGAATATAAATTTCCACATGCCGTATTACTCCAATGAAGGATACGACCTAGCCAACTACGTCAAATCCACGAACGTACTTGCGGAGACCTACGCCAAGGACCCCATCAAGCTCTCCGTGGAACAGATATCCTCGATATTCAAAAACCTCTACCAGGCCGAGGTCAAAGTCGAAGGAGTAACCTATATGCCATACATCGGCTGCAGTTACAGGAGAAAGATCAAGAAAAGTGAAAGGGTCGTCGATTACTCCTTCCCGGTCTGCTACTGCGACGAAGAAGACAAGATGCTCCCCGGAGCCGAACTCAAGCCGATCTCCCTCGGAACAGAAGTGGGGGCCGTGAAATCCGTGCCGGTGGAAAGGGAAACCATCAACTTCTCCGAAGTGGCCGGCCTCGACGAAGTAAAGAGAGAGATAAGAGACGAGATAATATACCCGATAATAAGGCCAGACCTCGCCAAACAATACGGAAGAAAAGGAGGAGGCGGCATACTATTATACGGCCCGCCGGGGTGCGGCAAGACCTACATAGCCAAGGCGACGATAGGCGAATGCGGAGCCAACTTCTTCAACATAAACCTGAGCGACCTCGTAAAAAAAGGATTCGAAGAAGGCGCAAGAGCCTTGCACGAGATATTCGAGGAAGCATCAAAAAGCCCGCCGTCGGTGATATTCTTCGACGAGATAGACGCAGTCGGGGGGTTGAGAGGGACCAAGGGGGAGCATACCGAGAATATGCTGATAAACCAGCTCCTGACCGAGATGGACGGCGTCGAGAGCATGAAGGAGAACATCCTCTTCATGGCAGCTACGAACACTCCCTGGGCGATAGATCCTGCACTAAGGAGGGCTGAGAGATTCACCAAACAATTATTCATACCCCCGCCTGATGCAAAGCAGCGGGCAGAGCTCTTCAGGCTGCACACGAAAAAGGAGCCGGTGGATGCGGAAATAGACTACGAAAAACTCGGGGAGATAACCGACGGCTACTCGGCGGCGGACATAAAAGCCATATGCGACGCTGCAGCCAAGATACCCTGGGGGGAGGCGATAGACAAGGGAGAGAACAGGAAGATAGGGATGCAGGACTTCTTTAAGGCGATAAGCAAGCAAAAGTCTTCGCTGATACCGTGGTATAAGGCGGCTTATAGGATGGCCGAGGAAAGCGGGGAATCGGACTTGTACAGGGAGTATACGAAATATATCCTGAAATATGCTGGCGGAGTCGACGTCGTGAAGAAGCCGCAGACAAGCTTCAAAGACGTCGGCGGCCTAGAGGATGTGAAAGAGGAGATACGCAAATCCATAATATACCCGATGCTCAGGGAAGACCTTGCCAAGGAATTCGGCAAGACCATCGGCGGAGGAATACTATTATACGGTCCTCCAGGATGCGGAAAAACGTACCTTGCAAAGGCCACGGCCGGCGAATGCAATTCAGCCTTCTTCAACGTCAGGATAACCGACGTGATCTCTCCCGAGAAAGGCGAAAGCGAGAAAAAGATCAAGGAGATATTCCAGAGGGCGAGCAGGAACGCTCCGGCGATACTTTTCTTTGACGAGGTCGAAGGCGTCGCGGGGAGAAGAGACCTCCTGACGATGACAGACGTCAGGCTCGTGGACGAATTCCTGACGGAGCTTGATGGATTCAAGAAAACAAAAGGCCTCGTAGTCATGGGCGCGACCAATTCGCCGTGGGCGATAGACCCCGCTCTCAGAAGGTCCGAGAGGTTCACGAAACAGATCTTCATACCCCCGCCCAATTTCGAATCAAGGATAGAGATATTCAAGATACACTGCAAGGGAAAGCCGATCGAACCCGGCACCGACTACGACAAACTTGCCGAAATTACCGACGGCTACTCCTCGGCGGACATAAAGATGATATGCGACTCAGCCGCCGAAATACCCTGGTCCGAGGCTTTGAAAGGCGCTCCCGAGCGGAAGATAAACATGGACGACTTCATCCAGGTCATCAAGAAAACAAAGTCATCCCTCATCCCCTGGATAACGATGGCCAAGAAAGAGCTCGAGAAAAGCGGCGAAGAAGCGGTCTACAAAGACCTCTACAACTTCCTGATGGGCTTCAGCATGTGCGTCCACGACGAACTCAGAGACATGATAAAAGAAGAGAAAAGAGAGCTCATGGCAAAAGATCAGGAAGATCTGCAGGCTCTGATAGACACGAGAGACGACCTCAAGGAGAAGATAAAGATCGTCCAGCAGAAATACTACAGGCGGGAGATAGGCCTGGAAAGCTTCAAGGACATAAGCGAGGACTACGAGAAACAGCTCATCGATACGGACTTCCGGATAAACAAACTGAAGACTAAAGTAAGCCAATGAGCTACTGCTGGATGTTCTCGGACCTCTTCAGGACTGCGTCCCACGTCGGAAGATTAGTCTGACAGCCCCATTTCTCGAC
>CAIYYO010000023.1 GCA_903930485.1 Methanobacteriota archaeon | reverse complement strand
TCGTCTTCAACACCTCGATGTCCGGCTACCAGGAAACCTTGACCGATCCCTCCTACAAGGCCCAGATCCTCATGATGACGTATCCCCTCGTCGGGAACTACGGCGTCAACGGCAGCGACTTTGAATCAGAAAAGATCCAGACCGAGGGATTCATCATACGCGAACTTGCGAACGAGCCGTCGCACGGGAAACTCACTGGAAAACTCGATTCCTTTCTCAAAGAATACAATATCCCAGGGATATACGGCGTAGACACCAGGTTCCTCACAAGGAAGATCCGCGACTACGGGGTCATGAACGGCATCCTGAAATACCCTTACGAGAAAAGCGAGCTCGAGGACTTAAAGGAGAAGGCGTCGAAGCTCCGGTCGATCTCTGAAAAAGACCTGATAGACAACGTCTCGATAAAGAAGCCGAAGAAATACGACGCCGGCGGGGAAAAAACAGTTGTGCTGCTTGACTGTGGGGTAAAGCAGAGCATCATCCGCAGGATCCTTGAACGCAACATCAACGTGATACAGGTCCCGGCCCGGACGACGGCTAAAGATATAATGGCTTACGAGCCGTCAGGCATCGTTCTATCGAACGGCCCGGGTGATCCGGAACGCCTCGGCTACGTTATCGACACCGTTAAGGCCCTGATGGATACGCATGTGCCGATGTTCGGGATATGCCTCGGCAACCAACTTCTAGGCCTCGCCGGGGGCGGGAAGACTTACAAATTAAAGTTCGGGCACCGCGGGAGCAATCACCCGGTAAAAGACCTGAAGACCGGAAGGTCGCACATAACGTCGCAGAATCACGGATTCGCTGTAGATGCCAAGACTCTGCCTAAGGAGTGGGAAGTGACCCACGTCTCATTGAACGACGGCTCGGTCGAAGGCATAAGGCATAAAGAGCTCCCTGTATCGGCCGTTCAGTACCATCCGGAGGCGCATGCAGGGCCCTGGTACAACTACTATCTCTTCGACGATTTCGTCGCTCTGCTTAAATGATCGCCATACTCGACTACGGGATGGGCAACCTCTACAGCATAAAGAACGCCTTCGAGAAGGTCGGGGCAGAGGCAAGGATCGTTACCGACGGGAAAGTGATGCGAGAGGCCGACGGCATAGTAATACCCGGCGTCGGGGCCTTCGATTCCGCGATGAAAAAGATCGCGCCCCTGAGAGACGATATTATCGACACGGTAAGATCCGGCACGCCTTTCATGGGCATATGCATTGGGATGCAGGTGCTCTTCGAAAAGAGCGAGGAAGGCAATTCAGAGGGTTTGGGTATCATACGCGGCAACGTCGTAGAGCTGCCGGAAAACGTTCTCGTGCCCCAGATAGGCTGGAATGAGCTGGAGATAAAAAAGCACATAAGCCTCCTCAACGGGATAAACGACGGAGACTTTTTCTACTTCGTCCACTCATACTACTGCGTTCCGAAAGACGAGCCCGCCGTCTGCGCAACCGTTGAATACGGAAAGCAGGTCACCGCGATAGCGGCGTCAGACAACGTCTGCGGGCTGCAGTTCCATCCCGAAAAGTCCGGGCCCAAAGGTCTCACAATCCTGGAAAACTTCGTCGGGAGCGTAAAATGCTAGCCAAAAGGATAATACCTTGCCTAGACTGCGACCTCGCCGTACCGGAGGGACGGGTCGTAAAAGGAAAGGAATTCAAGGAGATAAGGCATGCCGGGATACCCTGGGTGCTGGCGGAAAGGTATTACCTCGACGGAGCCGACGAAATAGTGTTCCTGGACATAACGGCCTCGAGCGACCGCCGCGGCACGATGGTCGACGTGATAAAGAAGACCGCTGAACGCGTGTTCGTGCCGCTCACCGTCGGAGGAGGGATCAACAGCATGGCCGACGCCCGCAAGGTTTTCAATTCAGGCGCAGACAAGGTAAGCATAAACACCGCCGCGCTCAAAGACCCTGCACTGATAAACGAGATAACCGAATCATACGGCAGACAGGCATGCGTCGTGGCCATCGACGCCAAAAGAAGGTACGGCGATCTGGCCGGGCATGAAACGGTCCCGACGCCTCAGGGGAAATGCTGGTTCGAGTGCTCCAGCCACGGCGGACGACAGTTCACAGGGATTGACGCGCTGAAATGGGCTGCCGAGGCCGAAGAACGCGGAGCCGGAGACATACTGCTCACATCGATGGACAGGGACGGGACAAAGGAGGGCTACGACATCGAACTGACTCAGGCCGTAAGCGACCGCGTCAGGATCCCAGTTATCGCCTCGGGCGGCGTAGGCAGCCCGCAGCACATTCTTGAAGTATTCCAAAAGACAGGCGCGCAGGCGGCTCTTGCGGCAAGCATTTTCCATTACGGAGAATACAAAATAGGAGACGTGAAAAAATACCTTAAGGAAAACGGGATACACGTACGGGTCTAAAGATTCAGTACAGAGCCGCGTCGCATATCTCCCTGTTCATAAGCCGACTCCCGCCCGGACCAGTTATCCATATGCATCTGTTGCTGCTCCTCTGACCGGTTTCGATGCACCCCTTTCCGTCAGGAGATACGCCGTATCCGATCTGCTTGTATGACGCCTTGCTGATGCACAGACCTGTTTGAGCGCAAACGGTATCCTTGATCACAAGGTCTGTTATCTTGTCTTTGCATTCCATTTTCTCGGGCGCCCTGATGTAGCCATTGGAAAACCCGGCACCGAGGACGAGTATTAAGAGAAAGACGCCTACGCCCCAGACCTCTTCCTTGTGCCTGTCGTATAAACCGTCATAGTCCATTTTATGGCAGATATATGAATAAATCACATCCAATCTATAAAAGATGCAGAATAAGGTCTGAATAAATACGAAAAAGAAGAATAAAGTTTAAGCAGCTATTCATCCACGCAGAGCTCTTTCTTGCAAATGAATCCGCCATTGCACGTATCCAGTGAGTAGCATTTGACGAATTTTTCTGACCCTGCGCTCACAACGCAAACCGGATGACCCGTACTGTAGTCGGTGTGATAAGTCGTATACTTGTATAGGGCTGCGCTCGCGCATGTATAGGAACTTGGACATATCCCCGGGCTGAGGCTTTTTATGAAGACCTTGTCTATCCTACTCTCACAGTCGACCGTCTTTACCCCGTACGACGAGTTCATGTTGTATAGGACGAAGGCTGCGAGAAAGCAAACGAGCGACAGTGTCAGCAGAATACCCTGTAGTCTGCCGTTCCCCTTCTTCTCCGGGAAATAATTTTTGGCGTAGAATGGGTTTTCCATTGTATTATAGTATATGCATTATGCATTTAAATATTGAACATTGTTTAATTTATTGACATATTTCCAGAAAACAAGGATATAAGTAGAATCAATCAAAAATAGAATAGAAGGAAAATGCCAAAAACAGAATGCATACTGATCATCGACTTCGGCGGGCAATACTGCCACCTGATAGCGAGAAGGATACGCGAACTAAAGGTCTACTCGGAAATACTGCCGTACTACTCCAAGACGACCGACCTGGACAGGCTCGGGGAAAAATACGACCTCAAAGGCGTCATCTATTCCGGAGGCCCGTGCAGCGTCTATGAAAAAGACAGTCCCTCCATCGGCAAGGAATACATGAACTGGATGGAGAAAAACGACATGCCGGTGCTCGGGATATGCTACGGCCATCAATTGATCGCCCACCTCTCCGGAGGGAAAGTCGTACCGGGCGGACGAAAGGAATACGGGATAACCGAGATCGCGGTAGATAAAAAGGCGGGGATATTCAAAGGCCTTTCAGACCGGGAACAGGTATGGATGAGCCACGGAGACAATGTCGTCGAACTGCCCAAGGGCTTTGAAGTGCTTGCTAATTCGCCTAACACCCAGATAGCCGCCTACCGGAACGGGAAAGTATACGGCATACAGTTCCATCCCGAGGTAGTGCACACTATAAGCGGCCAGAAGATGCTCAAAAACTTTGTCTACGAGGTCTGCAAGTGCAAGGGCAACTGGGAGATGGGGGACTTCATAAAAGAATCCGTGGAAAAGATAAAGAAAGATACCGGGAACAAAAAAGCACTCATCGCCCTTTCCGGAGGCGTCGACTCTTCAACGGCAGCAATCCTTGTCTCAAAAGCCCTGGGAAAGAACCTGACCGCCGTATTCATAGACACCGGCCTGATGAGAAAGAACGAGCCTGAATCCATTAAAGAGATATTCACCAGGGACTTCGATCTGAATTTCAAACTTGTAGACGCGTCTGAACGATTCTTCAAGTCCCTGAAGGGAGTCACCGACCCCGAACGGAAGAGAAAGATCATCGGTGAAGAATTCATCCGAGTATTCGAGGAAGAGGCGAAAAAAACAGGAGCCGAGTTTCTGGTGCAGGGAACGATCTACCCTGACAGGATAGAGAGCGGCTTACAGAATGCTGCGACCATAAAAAGCCACCACAACGTCGGAGGCCTGCCGGAGAAATACGGTCTCAAGATAATAGAGCCGCTGGCGGATTTGTACAAGGACGAAGTCCGGGTCATAGCAAAAAAGCTGGGACTGCCGGACGAAATCGCACTACGGCACCCCTTTCCCGGACCGGGCCTAGCGATAAGGATCGTCGGAGAAGTTTCGCCGGAATCCACAAGGATCGTTCGCGAAGCCGACTACATCGTCAAAGACGAAATCAATAAATCAGGCCTCGCCAAAGACCTATGGCAATATTTCGCGGTATTGCTGCCAGTAAAATCCGTCGGCGTGCAGGGGGATTCGAGGACGTACAGGGCAACGATCGCGCTACGCATAGTCCAGAGCGTCGACGGGATGACGGCCAATTTCGCGCAAATAC
>CAIYYO010000022.1 GCA_903930485.1 Methanobacteriota archaeon | reverse complement strand
TGTCCTCGATTTTCTTGTTGAGTAAATAGTTTATTATATCTCACATTGGTTTCTTCTTGTTTCTCTATGGTTTTGTCATCGTCCGTCGTGAATATGGTTGTCGCAGGTTCGCTTGCTGACATCTTCCCGCCCTTTCCGAGACCCGGTACGAACTTGCATTGTATTGATGCCGGCTTGAGGTAGCCTAGCTTCGGAAGCATGTCTCTAGCAATCCTAAAGTGCGGGTCCTGATCCACTGCATGCGGTATCAGGCAAGGCACGTTCTTTCCCCTCTTGACCGATTCGAGCATTGCCGGCACTGCCTGCATGCTAGTGAAGAATATTTTGCCCACGTTGGTGTCATTGCCGTAACCGAAAGTCGCTTTGGTTGTTGAGAAGGTTATGTGCTTCGCTATCCTGATTGCCTGATTATAGAGAGTTTTCGCATACTCGGTGTCAATGAATATCTCGGTGAGCTTTGGGTCAAATCCGGTTGCTATCACATCAAGCGCGTTGTCATAAGAGAATTTCTTCACGTCCTCGACGCTTAGGTCAGGCCTGTGCATGAATTTCTCGTCGTCCGTGAGCTGGAACAGTAACTTTACTTTGAAGGCATCCTGTAGCTGCTTCGTGAAGATGTATGGTATGAGGTGTCCGAGGTGCGTTTGGCCCGACGGTCCCCTGCCTGTGTAAAGGTGGAACTTGTTGCCCTTCTCATATTCATTGAGTATGAAGTCGAGGTCCCTGTGGAAGCTGAATATGCCCCTTCTAAGGAACATGTTATCGCCCACGTACTTTTCCAGCTTCTTTCTGAGTTCTGGCGTTATCTTGGATATGCCGAATTCCTTGGTAAGCCTATCGTAGTCTATTTCACCCTTGACCTCGTAAGGCGTAACTACCATTTCCTCTGCCATATCAATCACTTTATCTTTGATTTAGCCCCAATTTATATTTAGGTTTATCTGGCCTTTGGTAAAACTTATATAACTGCTGGATAAATTAAGAGTGATTGTTATGCCGACAATAGAAGAGATAGAGGCACTGGCAAAGAGGAGGGGCATTTTCTGGCTTTCCTCCGAGCTTTACGGCGGCTTCGCGGGCTTTTATGATTACGGTCCCATAGGGACGGCGCTGAAGCGCAAGCTCGAAAACCAGTGGCGGGGTTACTTCCTTGGTCTCGACCCGAACTTTTTCGAGATAGACGCGAGGCAGATAATGTCGGAGAAGGTTTTCAGGGCCTCTGGCCATCTGGACAGCTTTGTCGACCCGATAGCAAAGTGCAAGAAATGCGGCGCAGCGCACAGGGCCGACCATACCATGGAAGAGTTCCTGCACGAGAGTTTCGAAGGTATGACACCGGCTCAACTGAATAAGATAATAAAGGAGAAAGGCGTCAGGTGCCCGAAATGCAAGGGCGAGCTCGGCGAAATAAGCATATTCAACATGATGTTCAAATTGGCTGTGGGCCCGACAGGAGAGATGGCCGGCTATCTGAGGCCTGAGACCGCACAGGGCGCTTACGTGAGTTTCGCGCAGTCCTTCGAGGTCTGCAGGAAGAAACTGCCATTGGGCTTGGCAATAGTGGGCCGCGCCTTCAGGAACGAGATATCGCCAAGGCAGCTGACTTCAAGGATGAGGGAGTTCGACCAGGCGGAGCTGCAGATATTCTTCGATCCCAGTACGGTTAACGAGCATGAGGATTGGGATAGCGTGAAGAAAAAGAAGATCTTACTTCTGCCCTGCAAAAAGAAGCTCGTTGAAATGACCTGTGAAGAGGCCAACAAGGACCTGAAGATTCCCAAGTTCTATGCCTATTACATGTCAAAGGTGCAGGACTTTTTCCTCGGTGTATTGAAGATACCGAAGGAGAAGTTCAGATTCAGGGAGCTCTCCGAGGAGGAAAGGGCTTTCTACAACAAGATCCACTGGGACATTGAAGCGGACATTTCATCATTGGGCGGTTTCAAGGAAGTTGGTGGCGTC
>CAIYYO010000021.1 GCA_903930485.1 Methanobacteriota archaeon | reverse complement strand
TGCGACCGTCGCCAGGGATTCGTCCATCGGAACCATGGCGTAACCCATCCGTGCGATGCCTTTTTTGTCTCCGAGGGCTTTGTCAAGCGCCTCTCCCAGGCAGAGTCCTACGTCCTCGACGAGATGGTGGTCTTCTACCTTCACGTCGCCTTTAGCATTAATGGCGAGGTCGAATCTTGCATGCTTCGCGAAATTCTCGAGCATGTGATTCAGGAAATTGACCGGCGTCTTGATCTTTGATGCCCCGGTCCCGTCGAGATTGAGATCCAGTGTAATCTGCGTCTCCTTGGTCTTCCTCTCAATGCGTGCGGTTCTTGTTTTGGCCATAGTTTAATTAATCGCTTGGCTGTTTAAAATACCTAACGATTCGAAGCGTTGAATTCCGAAACCGCTTTCGCGGCATTCTTCAGGAGGCGATACGTCGATTCCTGGTCCGGCCACGAGCCCCGGCCGCAGTCCGGGCCGGCGTATTTGATCCTGTCGCCTAACGCGGCATATGCCTTTTCAAGCCTCTTTGTTATGTTCCTGACGTTTTCTATCTCCGACGTCAATCTGTTCTTGTCTTTGTCTTTCCAGTAGTCGGTCCCGAATCTTTCACCGTATTCCGAGGCAAGCCGCTGTATATCGGTCCTGGCGATCCCAATCCTCAGGAACTTGTCGTACGACTCGACCTCGCCCTTATCTACGTAGCCGAGGGCTTTCGGATTCGCCGCGTATTCGACGCCTAGGACGTTGATCCCTTCGACTCCATAGAGCCGATCCAGAGCCTTAGGCGAATGCAAGTGCATCTCGACGTCGATGCCCTTGGCTTTTTTCGTCGAAAGATTCCACGCATCTGCGAGGACGTCGTTGTCTACTGCGAGGTTGGGGTTGAGGCCGAGGCTTGGTTCGTCTATCGAATATAGTGCGGTCTTCATGTAGGGGGTATCGATGCGTGAATTCTCAATGAACCGGGAGACGCTCTTTGCAAGGTTCATCAAGAGGTCGGGCTGGATGCTGCCCCCTACCTTTTTCAGGTAGAGTTCCAGCGGCCCGGTTACGCACACTCTGAACCTCAGAGGCTCGCCGGTGTCTTTAAAGAATCTCTTCGCGGTCTCCGTGATCGCACTGATTTCAGGTATGACTGCGTATTCTTTTTTCACGACCCAAGGCTCGTCTTCTTCAGAATGATCCTCGATTAGCGACCCGAACGACGTGATCATGTCCTGGACCTGCGGATAGTTGGGCCGCATTATGCCGGAGTCGATTTTTTCCTGCATCAGATCGCCTACGATTTTGTTGAATATCTCCTTCTTTCCTCCGGCGGCTTTTCCCGCAGCCAGGTCTGAGGCGATGCGTCTCAGCTCTTCCTTGTCCGCCCCGGCGGGAAGCGGAACGCTTCCTATGTCGTCGGATAAGATGTCTGGCATATAGTTATAAAATAGTCAGCCTGTTCCTAAATAGCACTATTATCTCCTAAATACTTATTTTTTAAAGTACCCGACATGACAAAGATCCCTCGCTGCATGAGCACGCAGCATCCGGATAATGTGAATCTGCCCTTCTTTGCCGAGAGCACAGTCCTCGGGGGAGAGGATGAGATACAGGAGGCTTATTACGCCCTCTCGCACCTCGGCTGCGACGAGCAGATGTGGGACTGCGAGGGCAAAGAAGTGGACGATTTCGTCGTGAAGAAGCTTCTCACGAAATACGGGCCTTTTTTCAGGGAAAACCGCCTAGGAGAGGACGTGTTCCTTACTCTGAGGGTACCGAACCCGTCCATCGAGAAGACCGAGGCCAAGGTCCTGCTCGAGACACTGGAAAGCATCCCGAGGTCGTTCGATGCTGCAAAAACATTCTATGGCGACGATGTCCCGCCGATCTACGAGGTCATACTGCCGATGACGACCTCCTCAAGGGAGATAGACCGCATATACAGGTATTACGCCGATTACGTAGTCGGAAAGAAGAACAAGCCGCTTAAGCCCGGGGACATAACCATAGCCGAATGGATAGGCGAATTCAAGCCCGACAGGATAAACGTCATACCGCTCTTCGAGGACATGGACAACATGCTCGAAGCCCACAATATCACCAGGGAGTACGTCAAGGGCAAGGACCTTGAATACCAGCGGGTATTCCTTGCCCGGAGCGACCCTGCCATGAACTACGGCCTCGTAAGCGCGGTCCTTTTGAACAAGATAGCCCTTCAGAGGATCCATCAGATGTCAAAAGAGATAGGCATCGGCATATACCCGATCATCGGCGTAGGCTCTGCGCCGTTCAGGGGGGACCTGCGGCCTAAGACTGTTAACAAGGTATTGAAAGAGTATCCAAGCGCCTATACGTTTACGGTGCAGTCGGCGCTCAAGTACGACAACCCGCCTGAAAAGGTACGGGAGACGATCAAGAAGCTGAAGGAAAGAAACGCAGGCAAACCGCATGCCGTCGACGAGGAAAAATGTCTCGAGGTCATCGGGAGGTACTGTAAAGAATACCAGAGACAGATAACGTCGCTCGCACCCCTCATAAATAAGGTCGCAAGATACGTTCCGCAGAGACGGAAAAGGAAGCTGCACGTCGGCCTTTTCGGCTATTCGAGGAACATAGGCGAAGTAAAACTGCCCCGGGTCATAGCATTCACAGCGGCGCTGTACTCGGTCGGCCTGCCTCCCGAGGCCCTTGGATTGAACGCTCTGGACGCAGGCGATCTAGGTTTCGTAAAAGAAGCATACATCAACTTTGAGACCTGCATGGCAGATGCCCTCGAATACTACAACCCCGATACGCCGTATATGCCAAAAGAGGTCAAAAAGGCAATAAACAGTCTGGACACAGACTACGAGACAAACAGGGACCACAAAAAACTGACCGACCAGGTCATCGAATCGATCCAGAAAAACCAGACAGAGGGACGGGAGGAGCTGATCCTGCGGGCCGCGAGCATCAGGGAATTCTTAGGCTGAGCCGTTCTTGCCTTCATAGTATACTATCTTTATCCTCTCCTCGGTTATCAGGCCCCCCTTGATGATGCCTTCGAGCTTCGGTTTTATGGCGTCGATCTTTTCCCTCTTGTCCGCGACCTCTACAAGCAGCGGAAGGTCGGTGGACAATCTGAGTATAGAGGTCGTATGCAGCCGGCTCGTCTTGCCGTAGCCGCTTATCGCCCGCAATACCGTCGCTCCGGCCAGGCCTTCCTTCCTGAACAGCTCGACGAGATACTGGTGCAGTGGCTTACCGTTAAACATGTCGGATTCTCCTATGTAGATGCGGAGAAGCACTGCTTCAGATTCTTTTTCCATTGTTCACACCTTCAATACCGAGAGGACGATCATCTTCCCGAGATATATCGCCAAAATAGTCGATGCGACGGTTCCGACGACGTTTATCCCGAAGAGAGCGAACTGGTTCTGCTCGAAGAGCTTGAAGGACTCGTAGCTGAACGTGGACATCGTCGTGTATGCGCCCAGTACGCCGATGGTGAGAAACAGCCTGGATTCCTGGTCGAAGAGGCCGCCGTAATCCGAGGAATACATTATGAGCGCGAGGGCCAGGCTTCCTGTGAAGTTGACGACAAGGGTGCCGTAGGGGAAGGCTGCCATGCCTTTCTGTATGAATCCTCCCACCACGTACCTGAGTATCGCGCCTATGAATCCTCCCGCGCCTATTATGAGCCACGGCTGCATCATACACACCTTCCCTTATTTATTGTCTTACGGTGAATAAGTATATAATGTACGATAAGAAAAAAATGAAAGACATTAAGCTAAACGTTCCGATCCTTTCGGGTGGGATAATCACCGTCGCGGCTTTAAGGATGCTTATGGCACCCCTTCCGAACATCGAGCCCGTGATGCTCTTCACTCTGACTGCGGGCCTGGCCGGCGGGCCAATAGCAGGTTTTCTCATGGGCGCGCTTACGATGATCGTGTCCAACATTCTCATGTCTTCAGGCGGGCTGACTTTTCCATGGCTCCTCCAGATGCCTCTCGTGACGATCTATACTTCGCTCGCATACGGGCTCGTAGGCGCGGCGGCAGGCCTTCTCGGCCTGTTCAAGAAAGACTGGAAGAGGGTCGACCTGACGATTCTTGCGGCCGGGCTGACGATCTTTTACGACCTCGTCACATGCATCTGTTTCGCCTTGCAGTTCTACGGTCCGGCAGGCATCGGAACAGCCCTCATCGCACAGGTTCCCTTCACGGTCCTGCACCTTACAAATGCGGTGTTCGCGTTCTTGTTCGCTCCGTTCCTCCTAAAGGCAGGGGTGGCTGCAAAGACCTTCTCAATCCGCGGTTTACTTAAAAACGTGAAGTATGAGCTATAAGAAATGGCCCGATCATTGGCTTATTTGTTTTGCGTCATCCTTGCCGTATACCTTTCTGTGTGCAGCGTGCAGGCGGTGCGTGTTGCCGTCGCAGTCGATTTTCCGGACGGTCATTCGGTCACAAAATGCCTGAGCGTCAACGATAGCGCGGACGGCTACTTTATCCTGAACGGCATGGGACTCGAAGTCTCCTGGGGCGCGCCTGGGGCATACGGCCACGGGCTGTGCGCCATCAACGGAACGGGCTGTCCGTCGTCGAACTGTTTCTGTAACCCGGACACCTACTGGAATTTCTATATCAAGGAAAACATGGCGGTTCTGTGGGATTACTCCTCGGTTGGTTTCGACGGCGGAGACTGCATGACACATTACTGCGCCATCGACGGAGAAGTACTCGGTTTCGCTTACGGCAAGTATGGGACAAAGCCGAAGAATTACGGTTTCAGCGAAATATGCCCCGGCCCCACAACGACGATCGCGTCAACGACGATCCCTTTGGAAAAAGACCCGGTCGGCTGGGCCGTCGAATACACTAGCGGCAATTCACTGACAGTTCTCGCGCTCCTGATTCTTGGATCCGGCTTCTATCTCCTGGTGGTCAAACGGTCTTAGGGAAAAAATATTATAAAAACCGGAAAGACAAATCCTTTACATGGAAAAAATCGGGATACTAGTAGTCAGCTACGGTTCAAGGGCGGCGGCGATGGTCGACGCATTCTCGCGCAGCGATTACGTAGTGGAGCTCTACATCGCGGACAAGCAGAAGAATCCGTTCAATCTTGAAAGGGCGACAGAGCACGTCGTTATCCCAGACCTCTCGGTCGAGAAGACCGTCGAGTTCGCGAAAAAGTATGAGGACTCGATAAGCTTCGGCATCGTCGACTCGGAAGCTCCGATAATAAAAGGCCTGCGCGACGTCATGGAGAAAGAGGCTGGGATACCCATGGTCTGCCCGACCAAGGAATTCGCTCTCGAAGAAAGCAAGGTCAGACAGAGAGAGATCATGGCCGAGTGCGTTCCCGAGGCTAATCCACGCTACAAAGTGTTTCGGAAGAAAGACTATTCCAGCGATGAGGAGATGAGAAAGGATCTTCGAGAATGGCTTGCCGAGCTAAACAATCAGGCCGTAGTAAAGCCGGACCTTCCCGGATTCGGCAAAGGAGTGGGGGTCTGGGGCGACCATTTCAATACATTCGAGGACCTGTACAGCCACTTCATGACGATCTACGGAAAAGATTCCGTCATAGTCGAGGAAAAGATCGACGGCGAAGAATCGAGTTTCCAGTGCCTGTGCGACGGGAGAACGCTAATCGGGCTTCCGGACGTCCGAGACTATAAGCGGGCGTTCGACGACGACGCCGGTCCGAATACCGGAGGCATGGGCTCCTATAAAGACGTCGGCGATTTTCTTCCCTTCATGACATCCCAGGACAGGGCTAATGAAGAAGAGATAGCCCGCAAGCTATTCAAATACATCTGCAAGGGCGATGAAGAGCCCGGCCTCAGAGGGATTTCGCTGTATCTGGCCTACATGCACTCTAAAGAAGGCTCGAAAATACTGGAGATAAACAGCCGCGGAGGAGATCCGGAGTTCATAAACATCATGACGACCTTGAAAGACGATTATGTGGACGTCTGCTTTGACATGATAGAAGGAAGCTTAAAGAGGGTGCGAGTAGACAAAAAAGCAAGCGTCCTGACATACAAGGTACCTGCCAGCTACGGAGGATTTGGAGCCCAGTTCCCGGAAGCAGTAAAACAGGGAGAAGCAGGAGGGCCGATAGACCTGTCCAAAGCATACAAGCTCTCCAGGGAATACAACGGAAACCTAAGGATATATCCAGGCTCCATGAACCAGGGGGACGACGGCAAGAACTATGCCTTGGGATCCCGGACTGTTGCCTGCGTAGGAATAGCTGGCAGCCTTGAAGAGGCAAGAGAAATCTCCCTGAAGGGGGTTAATGCAGTAACCGGAGGAGGCCTCTGGCACAGAAC
>CAIYYO010000020.1 GCA_903930485.1 Methanobacteriota archaeon | reverse complement strand
TACACATCAATGGCGAGCCATCAAGCCCTTCGGGAATTGAATATGGCCCGTTTTTATTTGAAGTTTTCTTCGCATAAAGCATCTTTTTCCAATTTTTAAACCCCTAATCCCCGATTATAGTTCATTTATTGAACTATTCAATCATTGAACAAATAAAAATGGACAAGAAAAGGAACCTTAAAGGACTTGTATTGATGACCCTGTTTGCCTTATTCGGAGCAAACGCCTACGCAGCGATCTCTACCGGAACGACTCCGAGCGGCAGTCCCACCAACGTCGTCCTGGACTACGACCTGACGCACGTCGACGCCAACCTACGACCCGGCGACACCGGAGTGATCCAGGTCGTCATAAAGAACGAGGGCTCGCAGGCCGCCGAGAACGTAGTGGTGACGGTCCCGGATGTGGGCAGCATCTCGGTGAACAAGAAATGGGACGTCGGGCATATGGACCCTTACGAGACCAAGACCGTCTCTTCGACCATGACTATCTCTAAAGACGCATCCATCGGCCTCCACAACGTCCAGGTCAGGATAGGCTACTACGGCTATGACAGCGAGGGGAAGCTTCAGAACGATCAGGAGTCCGTTTGGGAATTTCCCGTGAGGGTTTATGTCTCGGCCAATTTCCAGATAACGGTCGGGAACGGCTCATTCTCTAAAGACCTGGTTAGCAAGCTCGTCATATCCGGAACGACGCAGGACGGGGCAAAGAGCGTTTCTGCTACTCTGGTGCCTGTTTCGAATGCCTCTATTTGCGCATCGGTCGTAGGCTCTTCGAAGTCCTTCGTCGGCGACGTCGCATCGGGCCAGGGGTTCACTCTGGAATACGACGTGAAGCCGAATCTTGTCGGCGTATGCTCATTCAACCTCCTGCTGGATTATTCCGACGTCTCAGGGAACACGATGAAGGAGACCCTGCCGGTAAGCATAGACTCCGAGAGGAACGACGTCGACTTCAAGGTGATCGATGTCTCGTATTCGGCCCCAAGCCCTGGAACCGAGTCCAACGTCACCGTGACCCTTGAGAACGTTGGCAGCGCCGAGGCAAGGGATGTGAGCGCGACTTTGCAGCTTACTAATCCGTTTACGCCCATCGGCTCGTCCGAGCGTTTCATCGGGGCCGTTGGAGACCATGAGCAAAAGGACGCGTCATTCCGGTTCCTCGTGGATTCGAAGGCAGGAGTAAAGGCTTACGAGATCCCGTTGTCGATAGACTTTTTTGACGCGGCAGGGGCAAAGCATACCCTGCAGAAAACGATAGGCATCGCTTTGGATGGACGGCCCGAGCTCCAGTTATTCCTCCAGAGGGCCGATGCTTTGACTCCAGGTAATTCCGGAAGAGTCACCGTACGCCTGGTGAATAAAGGATTCGCGGGCGTGAACTTCCTGAGCATAAAGCTCCTTCCGACGAACGACTATGACGTGACAGCGCCTACGGACGCCTACGTGGGCGACCTCGACTCCGACGCGACAGCGACGCAGGATTACGAGATAACGTTGAAGAAGAACGCAACCGCCGGAACCCTTCCACTGAAGCTGGAACTCCGATACAAGGAGGCGAACAGCAAAGCAGACCACGTCGAAGCCGTCGATCTTCCGATAAATGTTCTGTCGGCCGGCGATTACGCCGCGAAGCAGCCTACAGGGAGCATGTCTCTTCCGATACTAATATCAGAGGCACTGATAGCCCTCGTTGTTGTCTACCTCGTCATATCGATAGCCTCGAAGGCCATCGGCGGGCGCACGAACGGCGCAAGGTCCAGCCTGTCTGAAAAAGAGGGCGCGTGATCTGGAGAAAAAAATGGACGACGCAAAGCTCGGAGAGGTGGCGGATCAGCTGCACATGTTCCTGCCTTTCTTTTACCGGAAGGTGATGGCGTGGCATAAGTGTTCCGAGGGCCTTAACCCCGGGCACTACATGATACTCGGCACGCTCATGACCTCCGGCTCGCTGTCTATGTCCGACCTCGGGAAGAGGATATGCTCTTCCAAGCCGGGCACGACGTTTCTTACCGACCGGCTTATCAACGAAGGCATGCTTGAAAGAAAATACGACGAGAAGGATCGCAGGATCGTTTACGTCTCTTTGACCCGTGCCGGAAAGGATTTCATGAAGAGGCATCGGGAGGCGGAGAAAGAGGAGACAAAGAAGAACCTCACGAAATTGAGCGACGAAGACATTGAAGGGTTGTGCGATTCTCTTGACAGGATCAAGGAGATAATTTCCAAATTGGACGGAGTGTAAAGAGATGGCCAAGATTAATTCGGATAAAAACGGAAAAGAGAATGGAAAGGACGAGGCAAAGCCTAAAACGAGCATAGTCCAAAAGTTAAGGAAGAACCCGATTCTTATGGGGGTGCTGGCTCTTGTCGTCCTGGTCGGCGCAGTCTACGGCTTCCAGTACTGGCAGGCCCAGGAGAGCCAGATCTATATAGAGAAGTCTTCTATAAGCGCGCCTGTCATATCTTTGAGCCCTGCCGTCGGTCCGACGGCTACGGTGATCCTAAGCAAGGTCTACGTGACCGAAGGAGACAAAGTCACCAAAAACAAGGTCATTGCAAGCCTGAGCGACGGCTCGTACATACGCGCAGGAACGGACGGGATTGTGATCTCGGTATTGAACGCCCCGGGCCAGGTCGTTGGCAGTTCCACCCCTGTGGTCAAGGTCATCGATCCCGATGAATTGCGGGTCGTCGGCCAGGTGGCTGAGGACAAGGGTTTGAAGGACGTAAAGGTCGGACAGAAAGTCACCTTTACGATGGATGCCTTCCCCTCGAAGCAGTACCAGGGAGTCGTCGACAGCATCAGCCCGACCGCGAGGTCCTCTGACATAGTGTTCTCTATCTCGGATAAGAGAGCAGAGCAGATGTTCGACGTCAAGGTCAAGTACGACATATACGCATACCCGGAGCTTTTGAACGGCATGTCCGCGAAGATGTGGATAATCAAATAATGTCCCCATGGGGACATAGCGGTCTTTTATGGAAAACGGCAACGGGAATGGGAACGGCGACGGCCTGAAGTGGTGGGTCCTCCTCACTGTCATAATCGGCACCTTCATGGGCAGGCTCGACCAGACCATCGTCAATCTCGCGCTGCCCAAGATCATACAGGACTACAGCATAACGGTTTCTTCAGCCACCTGGATAGCCACTGCCTACATCCTTGCCAACGCGGTATTCGTTCCGGTATGGGGCAAGCTCGGCGACACCGTGGGAAGGAAGAAGATATACATCCTCGGTTTCTCGATATTCATAGTAGGCTCGGTCCTTGCCGGCATAGCATGGGACCTGAATTCGCTCATAGTATTCCGCGTCATACAGGCGATAGCCGGCTCTGCAGATTATCCGACGGCTATGGCCATCATCGCGGTCACGTTCAAGAAGGGGCGTGAGCGTTCGCAGGCTCTTGGTTTATGGTCCGCGTCCTTTGCGGCGGCGGCGGTATTCGGTCCCCTGGTAGGCGGTCCGCTGATAGACAATTTCGGCTGGAGGGCGGTATTCCTGGTGAACCTCCCTGTTGGCATACTCGGGCTGATCATGGCCCTCACCTTCATCAAGGAATCAACGTCAGAAAGGCCTACGATAAATTTTGACTGGTGGGGCGCGATCACTCTAGGAGTCGCGCTTTCGGCCATAGTCCTAGTCCTGGATCGGGGCGTGGATTGGGGATGGCTTTCATTGGAGAGCATCGCTGCATACCTTATCGCGATATTGTTCCTCTACATATTCTACAGGATAGACGTGCACCACCCCGAGCCGATAGTGGATTTCAAATACCTGCACGAGAAGATATTCGTCGGAGCCCTGCTCAACAACTTCATCATATTCATGGGCATGATGGGCGGCATATTCATCCTCCCGATATTCGCGCAGACATTCCTGGGATATGATGCGACCCAGACCGGATACCTGTTCCTTCCCATGGCCGCCGGGATGATGTTTGCCGCGCCTTTGGGAGGAAGCCTCACAGGAAAGGTGGAGCCAAGGTATGTGATAATGGCAAGCACCCTCGTGGCGGCCCTGGGCATGTCGATGTTCATGACCTTGGACGTGCGTTCGACCGCGCCTGAAATAATGCTCGCAGTATTCGTCCTCGCCTTCGGCATGGGATTCGGGATGGCCCAGCGTACCAACATAATAGCTGCGGTCGTGCCGGAGCACGAGATAGGGATATCCGCATCGATCCTCGCCCTCTCGAGAAACATCGCAGGAGCCTTCGGCATAGCATTTTTCGCGACCATAATCAGGTACTCTACCGAAGACCACGTCCTAAGCCTTTCACAGAACACGTTCATCAATACGAATAATCCGCTCGTATTCGGCCAGGTCGCGAACCTGGTCATATTGAAGGCGGAGATACTGGCCTACAGGACCGACTTTTACGTCGCCACATTGATACTCCTAGTCGGAGCCGCAGCTGCATTGATGCTCAAGGTCGACAAAGACCTGCAGGACGCGCACGTGATAGTCGAATGAGACTGCGATTCATTCCTTCCCGGCAATGTATGTGCAGTAGCCGTAGCTGATTGGCCCGCTCTTCGTGGTCTCGCACGGGAACTGTTTGCATTCGAAGCACAGCCTGACCCCCTTTTTGTAGGCGCAGGAAGCTATCTTGCAGAACGGATTCTCTTTCGGGACGCATCCTGTCTCCTTGTTAGGGCACGTGCCTTTGGTCATTCTTGGACATTTTTCGCAGGCGATGCCGCATACTCCGATTTTCATTTTGTTTATTCCCACCTGTAAAGTTTCTTCTTTTTCTTGAACTTCTCGATCCCGCAGGAATAGCATACCCCGTTGTGGCAGCATATCGCGCCGCCGCACTTCGGGCACTTCCATTCCTTGACGATCTTTTTCAGGAACTTTTCTTCGCCGTTATTCTTCACATAGTCGAGGTTCTGGATAAAGCTCATATGAAACAAAGTCCTGTATCTTTTGTCTATATGCGAGAGCTTTACGCACGGGTACGACGGGCACTCGAAGCAGTATTTTATTTTGTTTTCTAGCAGGGGCTTGCATCTTTTCTTTAGCCAGGCGCATTTCCTGGCCGACGCCCTGCAGCCCGCGCAGTAAGGAGCCCTGACGCCTTTGCTTTTCACGTCGTTCTTGCGCGCGAGAAAGCTGCTGCATACGCCGCAGTACATGCCGCAGGGGGCGATAAGCTCTTTATCGGTCTTGTTCATATTTTTCAGGCGAGAAAAATTCCTTTGAGCCGTTTAAAATCATTTCCTTACAGGCGGCCCGTATCGTTTCCATCTTGTAAGCCCTGGATTTTCTCGTAACGCCTATCAGGTCGAAGACGTCAGCGCCCATTTGCTTGTAGAAGCGCTCCATGGATTCGAGACAGCTTAACGTTCCATTGCCGCTGCCGCCCGCCGCAGCGACGCCGATGACGGGTTTCTTGTGCATGATGCTTTTTCCCTTCATCATTTCCTTGAATGCCTCGCACCTTCTAAGCCTGTCGAAGAACGCCTTCGCGGTTTCGCTCATCTCGCCCCAGTAGACCGGCGATACGATGACGTAGGCGTCCTGGTCTTTTATCTTCGAGTGGGTGTCCTGAAAATCGTCTATTACCTGGCAGGAGTGTTCCTTGAAACAGGTGCCCCATCCGTTCCCGCAGACTGAGCATCTGCCGATGTTGAGGGAATTTAGATCGATATGCAGAGCTGTGCCGCCCGCTTCCTTGATTCCCTGCATCGCGGCTTTTCCGCACGCTGCCGTCAAGCCGTCCTTGTTGGGGCTGCTCGTGAATACTGCTGCCTTCATTTTAGTGTCGCCGCCCATTCCCTGGCTTTCTCGGCCTTGTCTTCCCGGTCCTTGAACACGTTCGCGTAGTCTGATTTGGCAATTATCTTATTGCCCGAGAGCGCTTTCTCCATGTTCTCCAGCGTCTTTCCTTTCGAGCCGTCATGGCAGCAGAACAAGGCTATTTCCTTGTTTTTCAATCCGGCCTTGGAGAAGAAAGTCCTAATCGGCGGCGTGTACGTGAATGACCAGACAGGCGTTCCGATGACGATGTGGTCGTATTTTTCTAAGTCCTTGTCAAACGGTGCCAGTTCTGGCATTTTCTTCAAGAATACCTGCCTGCCGCCCCATAAGAATTTCATGAAGCTGTTGGGCTTGATTTCTTCCTTCACGGGCTTGAGTTCCAGAAGATCGGCCTCAAGGACTTTTGCGACATTTTCGGCAATCAGCCTAGTGCTGCCTTCAAGGGAATAGTATACTACAAGCGAGGTCATCGATTAATCATTCCTATTCCATCCTTATTAAATTCCCGGCTGGACTTTTGGATTTTTTTTATTAACCCGTAAGGGCATATTCATTAATCATCACATGAAAATCTTCGACGGCGACGCATGGGTCAAGGAGCTGAGCAGGTTCAGCTTCGGAGCGACTTCGGCGATAATCACGAGCCTCGCCATCATAGTCGGCCTCGGCGCGACCGCGAACCCTCAGATGAGCATCATAGGCGCTCTCCTTGTGCTTGGGATAGCGGACAACATATCAGACTCCTTGGGCATACACGTCTACCGGGAGTCGCAGTTCACGGACCACCGGGGCAACAGTATACACACGTTGAGCAATTTTCTCACGCGGTTGTCCATTACGATGGTGTTCGTTCTGCTGGTCCTGTTCCTGCCCATGCAGTATGCAGTTCTGTCGTCGATAATCATCGGGATGGCGTTATTGTGCTTCCTCAGCTACTTCATCGCCCTTTACCATCATGCGAACCCGTTATGGGAGATAGTAGAACACGTAGGCGTCGCTATCGTGGTCCTTCTGGCCAGCAATCTCCTGGGCCATGCGATCTCCGCGTATTTCAAGTCGCCGATAATGTAAATTAAATACCCTCCAGTTCCCGGGCGTATTCCTCGATCCTGTTCCTGAAGCTTTCCTGGTTGGATTCTTTTTCAGTCAGCAGGAGGACGGCTTTTGCCGTTTTGCCTGTCGCATCTTCGTAATCGGGCACGGCTTTCTGGTTTCCTGCGCCGCCCCCTGAGATGGACAGCAGTGCGGCGTTCTTGATAGCCTCCTTGTTCTTTATGATGTATGCTCTGGCAGCGGGCGGCATCACCCCTGCCCATAACGGATAGGCCATGACGACTAGGTCGTACTGGCTTGGGTCTTTTTCGGGTTCCTGGATCGCCGCTTTCTTTTTGCGGAGCGCATCCATTCCGGCCGTCAGGAAACCGAGGATCCCATGCCGGTCGTTCTTGTCGATTATGCGTTCTATATCTGCGTTCAGGATCTTTTGCAATTCTTTGGCGGCTTTTTCATTTTTCCCGGTCCGTGAGTAATAAGCTATCAGTGTTTTCATTTCACTTTTTTCAGTCTTTGCCGTTTTTGAGGGCTTTTTCCCAGACCTGGTGGTTGTGCTCTATGGACTGTTTGTACTCTTTCAGGTTTATCTCGTATTCGTCCCGGTATTTGTTCTGGTGCGGATCGTTCCAGGTGCTCCTGATTATCATCCGCTCGTAGGTGTCAAGGAACTTGGTCAGGGTCATGTCTTTCAGGTTTCGGGGTATTATGTGGGTCGCTTCGTTCTCCTGCATGAGGTGGTGCTGCCACTTGTGCGTTCCCCCGCCCGGGATTATCTCGTATTCCAGGTTTACGTCGACTGCGCTGCTTTTACCGACGTTGACGACCTTGAAGATGACCTGGTCGGTGCCGTGCGGGTCTATTTTGACCTTTATGAACGGCTTGTTCATCTTCCTGCCTTCCCTTGTGACGAGTATAGTCGCGTAAACATTGCCTGCGGTGAAAAGCGCTATCGCTATCGTCAGTATCACGTTCAGGAAGGTCGCGTTCGTCGCGCTTACCACGGCGTTGCTCGCGCGTATCGAGGCGTTGATGTTCTCGTTCTGGAGAACCGTCAGTTGTTCCTGGTTCCTCTCGATTATCTTCTGCTCGTTCAGGCCCTGTATCGCCAGCACCTTGTTCGCAGGCTTGCCGTCCGAGGGCACGATCGTTCCCTGGCATATTATCCCGTTGACTGTGGGTATCAGCCTCATGGTGCTTGCGGACGTCGTGTCGTTTGTGATGTCTTTGCAGATGGTTCCGGTGATGTTCTGGATGAGCACTCCTACGCCGCCTTCTATCTTCATGCTGAAGAGGTATCCGTTCTTGCTGGCGGGCAGGGTTATGTTTATCTGGTTGGCGACGTAGTCGGTTTTCTTCTGGTATTGCTCGTACGTGAGGAGGTCCATGCTGGAGAGTATCGTCGTCTCTATCCTTATCCTGCTCTGGTCTTCGGGCAGC
>CAIYYO010000019.1 GCA_903930485.1 Methanobacteriota archaeon | reverse complement strand
TACGGTTAATGTCTCGTATATCCGGTACTTGAGCAATGACAGTGCAAGCAATTCTGAGACTGTTCAAAGCGAGACGATAAAGATCGATCCGGTCGCTCCTGTGACGGCGGCAACCGGTAGCAATGACTTGGGATTGTATTCGTTTGGGTCGTGGACGGCGTCTGATCACGTCAATGTGACTCTGTCTTGTGGCGACGCGTTGTCTGGTTGTGATAAGACTCTTTACTGCTTGGATTCGGTTGATTCCTGTACGCCTAATGTGACCTATTCCGCGCCAGTTCATGTGACTACGGTTAATGTCTCGTATATCCGGTACTTGAGCAATGACAGTGCAAGCAATTCTGAGACTGTTCAAAGCGAGACGATAAAGATCGATCCGGTCGCTCCTGTGACGGCGGCGAGTGCTGTCAATGATGATGATTCTGTTTATTCGTTTGGTGGTTGGACGGCTTCTAGTTATGTTAATGTGACCTTATCCTGCGACGATACTATGTCGGGCTGCGACAAGACGCTGTACTGTACCGATTCAGTCGGTTCGTGCACTCCCAATCTTACCTACTCGGTCCCGGTTCATATATCCTCTCAGGGAATAACCTACATAAGATACCAGAGCAATGACTCGGCATCAGCTACGGAAACGACATCACCACCCTCTACGATATTAATCGACTCCGCAGGGCCGGTAATATCCTATCCGTCCATGAATTACTCAATGCTTTACGTGAATGAATCGGTCAAACTGAATGTCACAATATCGGACATATACACGAACGTAAGCCTTGTGAGATTCTTCATAGAACCCTTCGGCTATCTTAACGCGACAAACGAAAGCAATGAATACTATGTGATATGCAACGCAACAAACCCCTGCAACACGACGGTTCACGGGACATACAACTGGATGCAGATATGGGCGAACGACTCGCTGAACAACGTAGCATCGAACACGTCCGTGTCGCTGAATTATACGGTTACGGCCCCGTGTTCGATGAGCATATCGTCCGTAAACGTCAACGAGCCGGACATGTTCTATTCAGCTTATGCCGGGAACGACGTGATAAACCTCAGAGTGAACCTTTCGACTTCAGGTGATTGCACCCCTGACATAGACGCCAACTTTACAAACGTCTCGGTCTGCGGCGGGGCTCCCGTCGTTGACCTGTCTTACAACTCCGGCACCGGGTTATATAACGGGTCGTGCAACGTATCAGCGGAAGCATCTGGCAGACAGTTCGTACCCGGGGTCGTGACCATCTTCGCGTTTGATGGCATCACCCCCAAAAATGCAACCGCCCTTTCTGGAATCATTCTTTACAACATGACGACCCCTGCGGCAGGAGCATGCATGCAGTGGGGCTCATCTACGACAAGCCTTGTTTCAGTAACGGACTTCTCGCATGTTAATCTGGTCCTGCAGCCAAAGATTAATCTCTCTTGCGAGATGGGCGGCTATGCTCCACCGGGACTGGAGTGGTTCAGCCAGTACGAGACTCTTGCACTTATAAACTTCACATCGGTCGACTTGTCAACGGCTGACAAGGCGGCGAAGCTGGCGAATCTACCGAATAACATGGTCCTGAACATCACGGCGCCCAATTCCTTCGGAGATTCGAGGATATACTTTAACACAAGTTATTTCGAGGAGTTGGACACAACGACTTCAATAATGCTATACCATCTGCCCTTCACGTCCAAGCCGGCAATCCAACTAGAAGCCGGCGCAGCAGGATACAACGGCGCATCGGTCAACTGGTCCCAGGGGGCTGGCGAAGGGAACCTGTCCTTTACAGTCTACGGATTCTCCGGTTACGATATAGGAGATAATGTCACCCCGCAGATCAGCATAACCGCACCGGTCAACGGATCAGCCCTGAGTAACGGTAATTTCTGGATAAACGCCGCGCTCAACGGCACCGGGACCAACATAAGCAGCGCGTCTTTCTACATCAATGGATCGCTGGTCGGCTCTTACGTGTCCGGCGGGGCTAATTCAGCCAACTGCTCTAATACCGGATACGACGGGTTCTTCTGCTCGTTCAACATATCGCGACCTTCAGGTTCATATAATCTGACAGCAATCGCCAGCGATTACGGAAGCTCGAGCGGCAACCTGAATTCCGCATCGGTCTACTTTATGATCGATACAGCCGCCCCTGTAACGACAGCAAATGCCGTCAACAACCTAGGCTCCAGCTATTCATTCAGCACCTGGACGCCTTCAGATTACGTCAACGTCACCCTGTCCTGCAATGACACGATGTCAGGATGCAACAAGACCTTATACTGTCTAGATTCAGTCAATTCCTGCACGCCCAACATAGCCTACTCTGCCTTGATTCACGTGACTACCACTACCCTGAATGTCTCGTATATCAGGTACAAGAGCAACGACACCGCAGGCAATCCCGAGACAATCCAAAACAAAACGTTAATGATCGATACCGTCGCGCCTGTAACAACAGCAACTGCCGTCAATAACGACAACTCAAGCTATTCATTCAGCCTTTGGACGCCTTCACCTTATGTCAACGTGACATTGAACTGCGACGACGGGTCAGGCTCTGCATGCGATAGGATACGATACTGTACCGATTCCAACAACTCCTGCAACCCCACCACGGCTTACACGACCACATTGCACATAAGCATTGAGGGAACGAGCTACATACGATACTCGAGCAACGACACCGTAAACAATACCGAAGCCACGAAGAACAAGACCATCAAGATAGATACGACTGCCCCTGTTACGAGCGCCACAGCAATAGACAGCGGCGGCTCGTCATACAACTTTGGCACATGGACGACATCTTCATATGTGAACGTCACCCTCTCCCCCAGCGATGGTTCTGGCTCCGGATACAATGTAACACAGTACTGTTTGGATTCTTCTAATTCCTGCGTTCCGGACACGGCCTATTCGGTGCCTGTACAGGTATCGACCGAGGGAGTCTCGTACATCCGGTACAGCAGCAACGACACCGTAAACAACGTTGAATCAACCAAGAACCAGACGATAAAGATAGATACGGCCGCACCGTCCATCGCCGGCGCCTCGGAGAATTCATCCAGCCTGTATGTGAACGAGTCTGTGAGGCTGAACGTCTCGATATCCGATACAGGGTCGGGCGTAAGCGTTGTGAAGATATACGTTGAGCCCTTCGGCAACCTTACTGCAACCAATGCAGGCGGAATGTATTACGTGATCTGTAATGCAACGAACCAATGCAATACGACCCACATAGGCATATATAATTGGACACAGATATGGGCGAATGACACAGTGAACAACATCAGGTCGAATACTTCAGTGAGCTTAAGCTACATTGTGGCGACAACAACCACAACCGCTACCACGACAACCTCGGGAGGAGGCGGAGCCACGACAACGTCGACGACCACAACCTCTACGACCTCTACAACCACGACCAGCACGTCGACTACGACGGCCTCATCCACGACCACGACGACGCCCCAGAATCCGCCGATGATTTACGACGTCGAAGCCGTGTCCATAACCGAAACGAGCGCAGTCATCAAATGGAGGAGCACCCTGGCTTCGAGCGGGACATTAGAGTACGGACTGAACGACTCGTACGGTATGACGGCATATGATCCCTCGGTGAACGTGAACCACAGCGTCCAGCTCACAGGACTCGCAGAGAACACTTTATACCATTGCAGGGCCAGGTCCGTGGTCAACGCCAATCTGTCGGGGGTCTCGGGGGATTACACTTTCAGGACATCGTACGTCTACGTCTCCAATCAAACAGAGATGACCGCGAACCAGACGACGACTATCACGGTTCCCCAGGCTAACGTGACGCTGGACATCATGACTGACGAGAATATTTTCAACGGCTCGATAACCGTCAGCTCGACATCCAGCAGCCCGGTAGGCGCCTCGCTTTCAGTCCCGGCCTTGAACAAGTACCTGAAGATAGAGACCGACTCGTCGATAAACGACTCGCTTAAATCGATCATGCTGAAGATGTACTACACCGATGACGAAGTCGCTGCGGCAGGTTTGAACGAGTCGAGCCTTGCGATGTACTGGTACAATACTTCAGACAGCGATTGGGTGAAGCTTACAACGGCGATAGACTGGGTTTACGGGACCGGAGTGCACACGAGGCTGAATTACGTATGGGCGAACGTCAGCCACTTCTCGTACTATTCGGTCGGCGGAGCCTCAGTATCGTGCCAGCTTAAAGGCGACAAGCCGCCCTGCAACACCGTAGGAGTCGGAGAGATACTAGAACTGATAGTACAATGGGCCAACGGGAATGCGTCGGTCAACGACGTATTGAACCTGATAGTCGCCTGGGCCCGCGGCGGCCAATATTGATCGACTAATATTTTTCCAGCGCTCTAGCGTAAGCCCTATATAAGCCCCCGGCCATGTCTCATACATGATAAAAGGCAAAGAGGCCTACCTGAAAAAGCTGACCTCCAACATCTGCATGAAGTCGGCGTCCATAGGGACGGAACTAGACGGCAGCAGCCCGCCTTCGGTATTCATCGGCTCATGGAACTATCCCAAAGTCTACGCCGGGCCGATGATCGCGCCGTTGCACGGCGACACCGCCGTTATGGACACCCCGGAGTGCTGGATACCGGAGGAGAAAACCCAGGAAGAAATCATCAACTACCGGCTGAACCTCGTACGCGGAAAGAAAACCGTGAAGATAACCGACCTGGACAACCGGCTGGTGGAAAAACTGCAGGACATATCTCTCGCGAACGGCTCCATCGAGAGCGAGGCCGAATTCGCAAAGCCCCCGCGCGGACAGTCGTTCAGCGACGAGCACACGCCCTACGGCCCCAGCGCCATGATCCAAAGATTCGACATAGGCAACGTCAAATGGGACAGCGCCCTCGAGAAGGTCTACTACGACTGCGATCTAAAAGCTGTCGACGCCGTCATGGGACTGCATGAAAGGGACGTTCCGTTCTCCAGCATCCAGAAGGCGTTCTCGGTCGGGACCATGGGCGTGAAGAGAAGGAGGAAGCTCGTGCCGACTAGATGGTCTATAACGGCGTGCGACAGCACGATAGGGAACAATCTTCTGGAAGAGGTTAGGCATTACGACATACTGGATACCATCAGGGTCCATGAATTCTCAAGCCTCAACAACTATTACGCAGTGATGCTCATGCCCACGTTCTGGCAATACGAATGGATGGAGGCCTTCTTGCACATAATGGGGCAGGAGGAATACATCTACTCAGACTATGAATACAACACCGGGAAGAAAGGCTACTCCACAGTCGGGGGATGCTACTACTCATGCAAGATGGCAGTCCTCGAACAGCTGGCAAAAGAACAGAAACAAGCCGGAGCGATCATCCTGCGCGAGGCTTATACCGGCTACGTGCCTCTCGGCGTATTCAACGTCCGGGAGAACGTGCGCAACGCATTGAAGCAGCCCGGAACCGAGTTCGAAGACATGAAGGCTGCGCTAACGTACATGGGGTCGAAGCTCCGCCTGGGGGCCGGCAGGTTCGTAAACGAAAGCACGCTACTGAAAGAGCTTCACAGATGCAGGCAGACGACGCTGAACTGCTTCTAGGCAGGGGGTTCAGGTATTCGGGCAGGCATTCCCGTAAACGCATGGTTCGCCGCCGTTCGATACTCCTTTGCATTGATCGCTTGCTATGCCGTTCTTTATGGATTCGAAGCCGAGTTCCGGGATGTCCAAGTATAGTAGCAGCCTGCCGAGGGTGGAAGAGCTTGCCGTGAGAGTACGGTTCTGGTATATAACAAATTCCGGCGCGGCGTGACTGTAGAGCTTTGGAGTAATGTTGTAGCCGTAGAGGTCCCGGTCTCCGGCGAATAGGTTGTGGGGCATCACCCTGTTTTTGTCGTCGACTATGGCCTCGCTTATCGTGTAGTTGCCTTCGTAATCGTACACCGCTGGGAATGATTCCGCCGCGTATTTTATCAGCTGGGCGAAAGGCGAAGCCGGCCCCCCGGTGTAGTAGGCGAGCATGGCTGCTGCAGCAATCTGGGCAGTGTAGAGGGTAACGGACTCACCCCAGTCCGCGCAGACTCCGCCGTTTTTTTCCGCCTTGCCGGGCTTATAATAATTGCAATAAGCATTTGCCTCAAAGCTTTGAGTATATCTTACGCTGTTGTAATTCACACTACCGACGAGGTCGTAATTTGAGCCCGGGATGTCCGTAATGGAACCTGCTTCGGCCTTGAAATCCTGGAGACCCTGGTCGTCTTTGAGCATGCCGTCGACTTGGCTCTTCATTACATCGATCTCTTTCCCCATCGTTTCAAGAACTCCTTTAAGGACGGTTAGATCTTCACTCACATTCTCAACGAATCGCACGTCCGGGTGGCATTTGCACGCGCATACATCGACTTCCACCGACTCCGTGGTCTCTTTTCCTTCGTCGTCTTTGCACGTCACTTTTTCGCTCCTGCTCCCGGTCTCGTCGGGCAAGCAATCGTAAAAATCATCGCCGCTGCTGCAGCTTATCTTTTTGCAGGACGGCTTATCGCAGCCCTCTTCCGCATCAGGGCACGAGCAGTCGCCTGAACCAGTGCATTCGGTGGAGCAGATGATGTCGAGATGCGAGACGTCTCCCTCGAAGTCTGCCTTCAGTAAATCCCATTGGTTCATCTGGTTCTTTATCCCGTCGACGCTTGCACCATTGGCCTGCCCGACATCCAGTATTGTTCCACTGTCATCCTTGCCGCTCCCTATCCATGGAATGACCTCTTCCAGTAAAGGCTTGGTCGAGGCCTTGAATTCGCAGCATGACTGGGCCGAATAGCCGTCGGACTTGTCCAGCCAGGCGCTAACTTCCTGTTTACGTTGAACATTCTCGGCCTTCATTTCCGTCAGCGCCTTGGATAGGTTCCTCAGGCCGTCCATCCTCCGCTCGTAGTCGGGATCAGTCGAGGCTTTTTTGAAAGCGTCGCCGAATGCCTGTGTTTTTTCTGTCGGCATGTCGTATCCCGGCGGCAGGAAATCCGGCTCTCCGGTGGTGCTCCACTCGTGGAGCCACAATGCGAGAGGTATGGCGCCCACGTCAGTCACATCGTCGGGAAGTTTAGTATCGTTCAGGGCCGACAGGTCGCCGGACAGGAAGGTCTGGAGGGGGTCATAGGATACGTATCCCTCTTTCAGGTAGGGGCCGCACATGCTGTTCCGTCTGAAGAAGTAGGCGTTGGAGTAGGCTCTGAAGTAGAGAAGAGCGGTCGCATAGTCCTGCACCCGTGCGTAGTTGTCATGGAACAGCTTCGCCTTGTCGTACATCTGGAATATCCTAGCAGGGACTTCGGCCGAAACGTTCAACGTCTGGTCATATTTGTAGTCCCCGTATTCGGAAGACATATGAGCCTGCACGGTCGCAAGCAGCCCGTCGTCCGTTTCATTGAGGCTGACGTCTCTCTGTTTTATCTCGCTTACCGTGACGTTGACGTCGCCCGCAGGCAGGACGTAATAAGTCGAGGCGTTGGAGATGGATCGCGCTTTCATCTCCTGGTTCAGGTTTTCGGTCAGGTCTTTTGTCAGGTCTTCTTTGAGCTTTTTTCTCCCGTCTGAGTCGGTGAGATAGGTGTTTATCCCGTCCGGGCCTATCGAGTGTCCGGCTTTCCAGACGGCAGGATACTCGGAGTAGCGTACGAGGGTCTGCATCTCGGCCTGCGTCCTGTATACAGCGTCGTTGAACCGCTGCAGGTGGACGTCGTCGGCTTTGGAGGGATTATAGGTGGTGCGTAGAAGGTGTAAGGATATAACGGCAACCAGGGCGATGACCATGAGGCCTATAATGGTGTAGAAAAGAGTCCCTTTGGTTTTCTTCTTCATCTTTTAAAGGATTTATACTCGATTGTTATTATATGTAATTATCTAAAAGCCTAAGATGGACACAAAAGCTATGATACTTTCCCTGAAGGTCTTGACTATCGTTACGTTCCTGGCAGTGGTACTGATATCAATGGCCAGCGTTCTCGTCATGATCCGGTTCGCGGACGTGATCTCTGTGCTTTACAGTTTCTATTTTATTCTGCCTTTGCTGGTCATGCTCCTGATAATCTTCATCGTGGCGACTCTTTCACTTACCGTCGTCTCCCTTCATTCCAACACCGAGCTGAACATAATGCCCCAGTCCGTCAACGATTACCTGAGAGAGGAAGGCTACCTGTAGCTTTTCCCCCGCATGTTTTATTTCCGTTCTACTTATATCTATGGTATGAAGCCGAAGATTTTGTTCACCGAGAAGATACACAAGAACGCACTGGACCTTGCTGCCTCTTTTGCCGACGTCACGGTCGATGCCGGCCTTGCCCAGCCGGACCTTATCAAGAAGATATCCGGATTTGACGCCCTGGTCGTAAGGAGTGCGACGAAGGTCACGAAAGAGGTCATCGATGCCGGAAAGAACCTCAAAGTCATCGGAAGGGCCGGGGTCGGTTTGGACAACATAGACGTAGACGCCGCCTCCCGGAAAGGGATTCTCGTAGTCAACTCGCCGGAGGCCAGCACCGTCGCAGTAGCAGAGCTCGTATTCGGAGGACTCCTGTCGCTCAACAGGAAGATAGTACACGCTCACCACTCGATGAGGAGCGGGAAATGGGAGAGGAGCAGGTTCGAAGGAAGCGAAGCATACGGAAAGACACTTGGGATCATCGGCTTCGGGCGGATCGGCAGGGAGGTCGCCTTGCGGGCCAAAGCTTTCGGCATGCACCTGCAGGTCTTCGACCCCAATATCAAAGAGGAAAGCACCGCCGAATACGGGGTAAAGTACCAGAAGCACTTGGAAGACCTCCTAAAGCATTGCGACGTCGTGACGATACACGTTCCATTGACGGACAAGACGAGGAATCTCATAGGTGCAAAAGAGCTGGCCTCGATGAAGAAATCCTCAGTGGTGATAAACATAGCCCGCGGCGGCATAGTGAATGAGAAAGCGCTATACGACGCCCTAAAAGACAACGTCATCAGAGGCGCGGTATTGGACGTATTCGAATCAGAGCCTCCGACGAACGTCCCGTTCAAAGACCTGGACAACATCGTGCTGACCCCGCACCTCGGCGCCTCCACCGAAGAGGCGCAGATCTCGGCCGGGACCGTCGTGGTCGAGAAGATCAAGGATTTTTTCATGAATAAGTGAAGGGGCTTTTAGGAAAGTGGTTCAGAAGAGGAAGGAAGAGATCGTTAGGAGATTCGCCGAGAACGACGTGCTTTTGACGAGCCACGCTTTCGAAAGGATCATAACCCACTGCCTCGACGTCGACAAGGTCATCGTCTGCGCGAAGGAGAAAAATCAGTGGCTGATCAGTAACGAGTTCCTTGCCGAGTTCGTGTCCGAAGGCTACGCTACGCCGGGCTTAAGCCCAGTGTCCGTCTACCAGCCGCCTACGATCGGGCCGCAGATAACCGTTCCGGAGCCGGTACAGGCCCCCCTTCCCGACACCTGGAACGCGGGCATCGACTTGATCGCTCCAAAGGAAATCAGGGAGTTAGACAAGGTCGTCGTGTCGCGGCCAGTCAGGCGGATACTTGCCAAAGAGCTTCCTTCGGGCCTGAATATCCTGAAAGACTCCGACGTAACTGATAAATCCACCTGCGAGGGCAAGCTTGAAGACTTCATAGGGTACTTCAACGAGAGATACGAGAGCCTGCGCGACATCGTCAGGAACAGGGACAGCTTTCTCGGAGCCGTGCCGATCGAGATCGTGAAGAAGCACAGGGGCGAGGTTTCCTCGTGCGTCGTGATGGTCAAGGAGAAGAGGGAGAGCAAGAAGGGTTTCAGGTTCCTGGAAGTCGAAGACCCGACCGGGGAACTTACCGTGATGATCCCGAAAGACAACGATGCTCTGAACGCATTATACGCAAGGGTGCTCGCCGACGAGGTCATCGGCCTCCAGGGGAAGCTTGCTAACGATTTCTTCATCGCATCCGAGATAGTGGAGCCCGAGCTTCCGATAAATCATAAGGCTAATTACAGCGAGGAGCCTGTCTGCGCGGTCCTGATCTCGGACATCCACGTCGGAAGCAACCTGTTCCTGGAAAAGGAATTCAACAATTTCATCGACTGGCTAAGCTTTAAAGGAGACAACGACGACGTCGTGGACAAGATAAAATACATCCTCGTCGCAGGCGACCTGGTGGACGGCATAGGCATCTACCCCGGGCAAGAGAAGGAGCTGACGATACCGGACATATTCAAACAGTACGACTTCCTGGCAACGCTTCTCGAAAAGGTCCCGGATTATATCGAGATAGTCCTTGCGATGGGCAACCACGACGCCGTACGTAAAGCCGAGCCTCAGCCGATGCTTGCGAAAGACATTGGCGGGAGACTATTCGACCTAGACAACGTGCACGTCACGGGCAATCCAGTGGGCCTCACGTTGAACACGGTAAAGTTCCTTTTGTATCACGGGACCTCCATGGATACGATGATAGGGAACCTTTCAGGCTGCAGCTATTCCAGGCCCGAGACCACGATGATCGAGTACCTGAAAAAACGCCATCTCGCACCCATGTATGGGAACGACTCCTTGTCGCCGGACAGGAAGGACTATATGGTTATAAGGGACATACCGGATGTGTTCCACGCCGGGCACGTCCACACAAACGGCTATGCGAACTACAGGGGCGTGAGAGTGATCAATTCAGGAACCTGGCAGGGGCGTACGAAATACCAGGAAGAGCTCGGCCACATGCCGACCCCGGCGCGGGTTCCCATAATCAATTTGCAAACCCACGAAGTATCGGTCAAGCACTTCGGAGAATAAATATGAAAGACTCGCCTTATTTCATAAACCTCAAAGCAAGGATAGAAGAAGCCTATGCCATCTCGAGACAGGCCCGGGCCCTTGGAAGGGATCCGGACAACATAGTAGAAGCCTTTCCGGCAGGGGATCTCGCTGCGCGGGTTGAAGGACTCGTAGGCCCGCCCGGAATTGCGGAAAGGATCAGGACTGTAGGCAGGGAGAACCTTGTCCAGCTCATCAAGGAGATACTCGGGGACGCTAAGAACCTTCCCAAGGAGCAGAAGGAGGCAAGGATTGAACAGGCGCTTAGGACTTCTCTTGCGATAATTACCGAAGGCGTCGTGGCCGCGCCTATCGAAGGCATCGCGAAGGTCTCGCTAAAGACCAATCCCGACGGCTCGGATTATTTGAGCGTCTATTTCTCGGGACCGATAAGGAGCGCCGGCGGCACGGCCCAGGGGATGGCCGTCGTCATCGCCGATTACGTCAGCAAAGAGCTTGGCCTCGCCGGATACCGCCCCACCAACGATGAAATAGAGAGGGTGCTTGAAGAGATCAGGATCTATCACGGGAGGGTGACGAGGCTCCAGTACATCCCGCCTGAAGAAGACATCAGGACCATTATCAGCCACGTCCCGATATGCGTGGACGGGGACCCGACCGAGGAAAGGGAGGTTTCGGTTCACAGGGACCTTGCAAGGGTTGAGACCAACAGGATACGGGGCGGCATGTGCCTTGTTATAGCGGAAGGCATAGCCCAGAAAGCCAAGAAGCTGATGAAGAACTCCAAGGAGATGGGCCTGGACTGGAGCTGGCTCTCGCAGATAGAGAGCGTCAAGGGAAAGAAGATCGACCCTAACGCGAAGAAGGACCTCGACTACAAGCCTACGAAGGGTGTCATGGCAGAAGTCGTCGGCGGGCGGCCTATCTTCGCGGCCCCGGGCTCCAAGGGCGGCTTCAGGCTCAGGTATGGGAGATCCAGAACGTCGGGCATCGCTGCGAAATCCGTGCACTCGGCGGCCACGGTCCTTCTTGACGAGTTCATTGCCACAGGGACGCAGCTCAAGGTCGAAAGGCCTGGAAAGGGCTGCGTGATAACTGTTTGTGACAGCATCGAGCCCCCGGTAGTCAAATTAAAGAACGGGTCGGTCCTGAGGGTCACGGACCCGGTTCACGCTAAGGAGATCAACCCCGACGTCGAGGAGATATTGTTCCTCGGAGACATACTGGTCAGCTACGGCGATTTCCTCCAGACGAATACATATCTGCTCCCTGCAGGATACTGCGAGGAATGGTGGAAGCAGGAAGCTGCGGCTGCAGGATTCACGGGCGAGATATCAAGCCCGGAGGATGCAGTAAAGATATCCCTTGAAACAAGGACACCCCTTCATCCGAGATATACCTATCACTACGAAGACGTCTCGGTCAAAGACCTCCGAACCCTCGCTGCATGGCTGTCTACGGGAAAGATCGAGGATGCGGGTCTGATCCTGAAGAACGACAACGCTGAGGCTAAAAGGGTCCTCGAGCTGCTCTGTATTCAGCATACCGTTGCAGACGGAAACGTCGTAATCGCCGAATACCTTCCTCTCCTGTATTCCCTCGGATTATACGATGGCTCGAACTTCTGTCTGGAAGAATTTTTGGACAAGACCAAGGACCTTGAACCGAAAGCATGCGGCCTCGAAGTCCTAAAAGCATGCGCGAAAGTAAAACTCCGTCCGAAGATAGGAACATACATAGGCGCGCGCATGGGCAGGCCCGAGAAGGCCAAGGAGAGGAAGATGGAGCCGGCGGTTCACTCGTTGTTCCCCATAGGATTCTACGGAGGAAAAGAAAGGAGCATAAACACGGCCGCCGAAAACCCCACCATCTCAGTCAACATCGCAAGATACGAGTGCCCTGACTGCCACCTCATAATGTCTTCTACCACGTGCCCGGGCTGCGGGAAAACAGCAGTTATGAAAAAGATCTGCCCGGTCTGCGGCATCGTCACGGAAAGGGATAATTGCCCGAGCTGCAAGGGGCGTACCAAACACTCCGAGAACAGGGACATTAATCTAAAAGATTTATGGAAGAGGGCTATCGACGTAACGGGCATAGGCTCTACCGAAGTCAAAGGCGTCCAGGGAATGATATCCGAATTCAAGATACCGGAACCCCTGGAGAAAGGCATCCTTCGGGCCAGGAACAAGGTCTACGTCTTCAAGGACGGGACGATCCGATTCGACACGACCGACGTCCCATTGACGCATTTCAGGCCCAGGGAGATGTCCGTCAGCGTCGAGAGGCTCCGGAGGCTGGGATATTTAAGAGATTACCTTGGCAACGAACTTACAAACGAGGACCAAGTCGTCGAGCTCATGGTGCAGGACATTATACTCCCAGCTGGGGGAATAGAGTACATGATACGGTCTACGAAGTTCGTAGACGAGCTTCTGCAGAAATTCTACAATATGCCGCCTTACTACAAAGCAGAGACCAAGGAAGACCTCCTCGGGCAACTGGTCCTGGGCCTCGCGCCCCACACTTCAGCCGGGATAGTCGGAAGGATAGTCGGCTTCACGAACGCGAATGTGGGATTCGCCCACCCGTTCTGGCACGCGGCGAAGAGGAGGAACTGCGACGGGGACGAGGATGCGATATTGCTGCTCATGGACACGCTCCTGAATTTCTCGCGAAAATACCTCCCGGAGAGAAGAGGCGGCAAGATGGACGCGCCCCTTGTCGTGAGCACGCTCCTCGACCCGAAAGAAGTCGACGACGAAGCCCACAAGATGGAGATAGTCGACCACTACCCCCTGGAATTCTACGAAGCCGCCCTGGCAGGCAAAAGCCCGTCGGATGTGAAGATAGGAATAGTCGCATGGCTTCTCGACAAAGACCCCTACAGCGGCCTATTATTCACGCACGACACGCGCGACGTCACAGGCTCCGTGTTGCAGACGCGATACGTTAAACTGGGCAGCATGGAAGAAAAGGTCTACGCTCAGCTCAAAGTCGCGGAAAAGATCCGCGCAGTCGAAGAAAGAGAGGTCGCAGAGCTCGTTATAATTTCCCAT
>CAIYYO010000018.1 GCA_903930485.1 Methanobacteriota archaeon | reverse complement strand
TCCGAAAGCTACCAGGCACTCGAAGCAGCATGCAAAGACCTCGGAATAGAGTGCTCGAACCTGCTCGAAAAAGAGACATACGAAAAAATCAAAAACGACGGAAAACCGCTGCAGACAGAAGTGGCTCTGAGCGATCTATACAACAATCTGACCAAGGAAAAAACATGAAAATAATCCCTGCGATCGACATAAAAGACGGCAAATGCACGCAGCTCGTAGGCGGAGTAGCCGATACTGCCAAATATTACGGCGACCCTGTAGACGCGGCGAATAAATGGGTGTCCCTCGGCGCAGAAGTGCTGCACGTCGTAGACTTGGACGCGGCATTGGGAATAGGGAACAACCTGGAAAAGGTCCTGGAAATAAAGAAAGCTGTAAACGTGCCTATACACTACGGCGGCGGGGTGCGGGATTACGGATACTGCGAAAAGCTCATCAAGGAATACGACATAGACAGAATAGCCATCGGCACCCTGGCCATAAAAGACTACCTTGAGAGGGAAATAGACGGGATGCTGGAAATACACAACCTGCCCAAAAGCATAAGGCACCGCATAATAATCTCCCTGGACTCCAGAGGAGGCAAAGTCGTCACACACGGCTGGAAAGAAAAAACCGAGATCGACGCAACCTCCCTGACACGGGAATTCGAAAGCCTTGTGTGGGGTTTTCTTTACACTGACGTCGACGTCGAAGGGCAGATGAGAGGCATAAACCTTAAGAGAACAGAGCGCATCATCAGGTCAACAAAGAACCCAGTGATAGCCTCCGGCGGCATCTCTTCAATAAAGGACATAACGGACCTGAAGAATGCGGGCGCCTGGGGTGCGGTCCTCGGAAAAGCGCTGTACGAAGGAAAGATCGATTACAAAGATGCGCTAAAATGCTGATAGACGTCCACGCCCACCTGGATTATCCGCAATTCGACGCAGACAGGGACGCAGTAGTAGAGCGGGCGAACGCAGAGGGTGTCATCATAATAAACTCCGGGTTAGGCACTACAGGGATCAGAAAGACTCTGGAACTAACAGAAAAATACGATAACGTCTACGCTACTCTCGGCATCACGCCCACCGAATTCGGAGAAAAAGAGATCGACGCATCGATAGAACTCATAAGAGATAATAGGGAAAAAATCATAGGAATAGGCGAAGTCGGCCTCGACTATTACTGGGTGAAGGATGAGGAGAAAAGGAGGCAGGAGGCCGTTAACTTTCAAAGATTCATAGAGCTGTCGCAGGAATTACATCTGCCCCTGGTCATCCATTCGAGGGACGCAGAAGAAGATTTACTGAAAATCCTGAAAGAAGAAAACACGAGGGCACTCCTGCACTGCTTTGGCGGAGATGCAAATCAAGCGGCTTCGGCCGCGGCAGAAGGCCATCTCATATCTATCCCGGCTAATCTCCAAAATTCAAAACAAAAGCAGTCGGTGGCAAAGGCCGTCCCCCTCGATTCGCTCGTCCTGGAAACAGACTCCCCATACCTTTCTCCCGTGCCGAAGACAAGAAACGAGCCCGTGAACATAAAACAGACAGCCAAAAAGATAGCAGAAATAAAAGGAGTAGACTACGCCGCAGTAGAAGCCGCAACTACCAAGAACGCAAAAAGATTTTTCAATAAAATACTCCGGCCTTAAGGCCGGAGTATTT
>CAIYYO010000017.1 GCA_903930485.1 Methanobacteriota archaeon | reverse complement strand
GAAGCAGGCATGCGATGCCCATCTTGCCTTCGGGAAACGTGGGATCTGCATCCTTCATCCCCGAGGCCGAGACCACTATCAATGCTACGCCGATAGCCCATCCGACCTGTACGAATGTCCATAGGAAGGTCTGGTGGAGGAATTTCTTGCCTATGGTCTTCGTGGGGTTGAAAGAGTACATCAGCAGGGTGATAGGCATGAGGGTGTACCAGAAGATGACGATGACGTATCTCATCGCCAGGGCGAAATTCAGTATGAGCAGGAAGGTCTCCCATAAGAGCAGGAGCTCTACGCCGCCGGTACGCTGTATAATGGTCATTCCCTCGAAGAACTCGAATAAGGTCGAGGTGCCTGTTTCAATGAGGTCTTTTACCAGTGCCAGGTCCGTGGAGTCCATTAAAGCCTTCGCCAGGCCCCCGGACACGGCCATCAGGAATTCCGATATCAGCGGGGACAAAGAGACGAGAATCATCGCGTAAACCATTCTGACAAGCACTGCCTTTGCTTTAGCCCTGCCTTTGTTCGTTCCGGAGAAGAGGAGGATGTAGGCCGACGTAAGGACGATCCCCAGGATGAAGAAGGGCTGAGCCATCTTTATAAAGAAGGCCTGCGGCCCCTTTATCACGTCCATCGGCGGGTTCGCGACTATCAGGTACCTTAGGTTCTGGGTTACTTTGGTGATGAAGTTGCCGAAGTCCTGGGCGGTGGTGATCATCCACATCTTGGCCGCAAGCTTTATGGCCTCGGCAGCCAACGCGTCATTTAAAGGAGAGGCTCCGCTGGCTGCGACCGGCGCGGCCGCCCACGCCAGAAGAGCAACTGCGACGACTGCAGTCAATGCGAACCTTTGATTTATTCTCATTTTTTTAGGGTAAAAATTTGTGTAGGAGCCTGAGCATCATGAACGGCACTGCGAAGAACAGGCCGTAGGATGCCGAGCCAAGGGTGAAGGCTATGATGTTCGTCGAGAAGAACGGTATCTTCAGGAGCGAGGTGATCTCTGTAAATATCTGGTCCATGAAGGGAACCGGGAGGATGTTCACTCCTGAGAGGACTATGTTGTCCTGATCCGGCAGCACGTTATAAAAGCTGGCGCTGGCGCCTATGGTCATTATTATGAGAGCGAAGAAGACCTGCATGAATATCCAGAGCATGGACTGCTCGAGTATCTTCCTGCCCAGGCCCCTGAAAACCACGAAAGAGTATAGCACGATGCCTATGGGGAAAAGTATGCTGTACATCACGACCATTATGTACCTGAGAGAGACTATCAAATAAGGCATCCAGGCCATGACGTAAATGGAGGTCCAGAAACCGATAGCCAGCTCAAGGTCCGTCATGCCGATCTTGGAGGTTATCCAGTAGGCTCCCCATATCCCTCCCTGCAGGATCTCTTTAGCGGCCGCGGTATCGGACTGGTCGATTATCGCCTGCGACATGTACTGCGAGGTGTCGAGCATTGCCTGCACTATCAGGGGCGAGAGGGACAGGAATATCATGGATATGAAGAGCCGCTGGAGCAGCGCTTTGGCTTTGAACCTGCCTTCCGGAGATGCGGACATGAAGAGCATGTAGAATGCCGTTAAAACTACCGTGAGGAGGTAGGCCGGCAGCAGCAGCCGTATGGAGACGGACATAAGATCCACGATCTCGGGATTGTAGGATGCCGACGAGGCGTTGAGCGAAGGGTTTGCAAGGATTATCTCCTGGAAGTGGTCCGAGAACGAGTTCCCATACATGACCATCCAGGCCCCCATGTTCGAGTAGATGAAGATCATCCTCGAGATGGGTCCGACGACCTCGTAGGTGTAGAATGCCTTCTGCGCCTCGCCCCCGCTCATGAGCCATTTTTTGACGTCCCCTACCGAGAGGGCCGACGCGTTCAGGGCCGAGGCTAGGAGGATCAGGATGGATGCGGCCGCTATGAGCCGTATATGTGTTTTCATCTCTTAGGGCAGGAATCCTTTGAAAAGCCTCAGCATAAGTAAAGGCGCTATGATCATCACAAGGCATCCTATGAATGGTATGAAGTCGAAGAGGACCGAGGGCAGGTACCAGATGAAAGTTTTTTCCACTATGTTGCTTGGCAGGTCGTTGGCCATGCCGACTGACATGAATCCTGCAGGCCTCTGGGTAAGGCATAAGGCGACCGCCACAAGGATGACTGCTATGAAGAACTGCATGTATATCCAGAGTATCGTCTGCTCGAGCATGTTCCTTCCAACGTCGCGGGTGGTCGCGAAAGAGTAAAGCAGGACCGAGAGTGGGAAGATTATCATCCAGAGGCTTATTATCGCGAACCTCAGGAAGAAGAATACGAGGCTGCCCCAGACGACGAGGAAGAAGGGCAGGAAGGTGTAATACCCTAGCTCGATCTCGATGAATGTAACGAACGTGTGCAGGACGCAAAGCGGGCACAAGACCCCGTTTACCGGGTCGGTGCCTCCCAAAACCGAGGTCATGGAGGTCGTGACGATGCCGATGTCGGTCTGCGAAAGGACTGCATCAGTTGCCTGGTAGGACACGTTGACAAGGAGCTGGAGTATCAAAGGCGACAATGATACAGCGACCATCCCGACGACAAGGTCTCTCATCAGGAACTTGGCCTTAGCCCTTCCCTTCGGCGAACCGCTGATGAGGAGCAGATAGAAGCCCGTGACTGCTATCGCAAGCATGTAGAGCGGGATGACGATCTTTATGAACGTGCCGATATAGTTCAGGACATCTCCGCTCCTTGGATTCGGGTTCATGAGCACGAGCAGTTTGAGATTGTCGATCAGGTGGCCGAAGTCCCACTTTGCGACTTCGAGCGATAAACCGGCATAGATGAGCCTCTTCGCCCACCAGACCATCTCCCCGAGGCCTGTGCTGTCCCAGAAGCTCTTTATGTCGGCCCCCCCGGACGAGGTAGAGGGTTCGTCTGCGCATGCCGTGAAAACCGTGCAGAGTAATATGAATACGGTCAAGGCCGTCATAAAGGTACTGGTTTTCATGCGGTCCTCCTCTGAGTCATCATTAGAAGGAACAGCGGGCTGAGGAGGAAGACCAGCAGTCCCCCTATAGTAAAGAAGCTGACGGAAAAATAGGCAAAAGGATCCCCTGGCCCTATGCCGAAGAATTCATAACCCGCGGGTATGAGGGCAAAACCTACGGCCACGACGCACAGGCTTACCGCGTAAAAGACCTGCATGATTATCCAGAAGATGGTCTGCTCGGCCATGTTCCTTCCCAGGCCTTTCGTCAGCTCGAATGAAGAGAAAAAGATCGTCAGCGGGAAAAGGAGGGTCCATACCATGACCATGATGTACCTCAGGGAAAGGAACCCGTAGAGGCCGAATACGAGAAGCATCGAGAGCATGAGGAACGGGAAAGTGAAGGCGGCCTGGGGCTCGATCTTTATCTTATCTACCCATTGGAGGGTCTGGCCGAGGGTGGTTCCTTCGGCTGTTTGTTTCGCGCTTTTTTCCGCAAGGGACTCGAGCTGATCCATGTCGGTATACTGTCCGGCCAGGGCGTCTGCTGCCGAATGGGCGACGACATGGTCCGGAGTCAATTCCTCGATTATGTTCTCTAATCTTTTATCGATATAGCCTTCCAGCTTATGCCAGGCCGTATTTTCAAAAACGACGGGAGCGGCTACTGCCGCAAAGCTGTAGACCCAGCACTTGAACAGCACGCCGTTGTATTCGCTCTTGACGACATTCGAGTCTGCCTGGGCCAGGATCATCGAGGTCGTCTGCGAGGACAGCTGGAATGCTAGGGAGATGATGTAGGGCGATATGCTGACCAGAAGAAAACCGAGGACGAGCCTTCCGAGCATGTATTTCGACAAAGCCCTCTGCCGGGGGGAAAGGGAGCCGAAGAGCATATAGAGCGCTGTCGCAGCTATGGCGAGGATGTATATCCTCTGCAGGGCGGAGATGAAGAAATTTAGGACGTTAAGCACTTCGGGCTTCATCGGGTCCGGGTTCATCAGTATGTACTTCTCGAGGTTGCTCGATACGTCTTCCGAGACTCCTTCGACGAAGAAGTAAAGGAAGGCGAAATACAGGAGGAGCCTCGGGTGTTCTCCATGGTGCACGGACAGGAAATTTTTAATCCTTGTGTTGCCCCAGCTGTCCCAGCCGGTCTTCACATTCTTGACGATGTCTGGAAGGCTTTCCCATACCTGGGTAGGGGGCTTGGCGCCCGACGCATAAATGGACGGAGCTAAGAGGGAAATGATCGCCAACGCAGTGATGAGCTTGTTTTTCATTTCCTTCCCTTGAACTCCCTCCACCACGTGTAGAGATCCATCCTCTTGTCTTTGAAGAACCTGAACGAGAACACGCCAAATATGAGCACGAGCGCGAGGAACAGGAACTCGGTCGAAAGCAGCGGCGACTTTATGCTTATCGTGTGCAGCTGAGCCGTCCCGCCGCTCGGCGAACCGTCTCCTCCGAGATAGCTGCCGGATACCACTGTGCCTTTGGATATGAATGTGAAGGAGGCGATTCCCTGGTCGTTCGTCAATGCGTATGCAAGGGTCTTGTGGTATTCGGATGCGTAGACGCAATTTTTGTCGTTCGCGTCCGCGGACCCGATGACTCCTATGTCTATCTTTTTCCCGTCCGCGGTAGTGAACACGCTCCTGCCGTCCTTGATCTCCAGGGTCGCAGCACTGCCTTTCTTGGGCGTGATGGTAACCTTCCCGCCGCTTGACGAATAGGTCGCGCCTTCAAGGTCAAGCGCTATCTGGTCGAACTGCTTCGATCCGAGTGATCTGAACAGGTCTACTAGGTTCTTCTGCTGGTCCTTGTTTCCTGCGATCTCGTTTATGTTGAATATGTAGTCTCTTTTAAGGTCCGAGGACGGAGAGCATCCCCATATGTCTTCGCCATTGAGGTCGAAGTATATCCTCTGGTTGGCGAGAGGTTGTTTGCTGCCATGGTACAGCAGTTTTCCTTTGACTGTAACCGTAGATCCCTTGGCCACTGTATAACCGGTCGGCGAGGTGGAGACGTCGAGGGTCGTAGCATCCCTCCAGGTGAGGTTAAGCTTGTAGCACACCGGGTAATACTTAGCCTCGTCCGACGACGGGTCCCTGTCCCTGCCCATCGTGTTCGGGTAAAGGGGTATGACGATGGGGTCGTAGAATGTGTCCAGCACCATGTATCCTTTGTCGAAGTCGTCGTAGGTGAAAGTTCCTGTCGCGTAGCCATTGGTGGTTTCCACCGTCTCGCGGGGCAAGGACCTGAAGTTGAATGTGTAGACGTTGTCTACGTGGCTTACTCCGTCGGTGCGGAGCAGGCCGTAAGAGTCCCAGCTGTCGACCGTCGAATCCATGTATTGCAGCTTGGGTACGTCGTAGCTGTAAAGCCCGATGTAGTCATAGTATTTCCCGATGTTGACGTTGTCTACAAGGACGGCCGTATCGCTTTCAAGCCTTATCTTCGATATGTGTCCCACTACCGGGAAGCAGCTCTTCTTCCAGCCCATGCAGCCCTTGCAATCCGCGTCGAAGGTCCAGATGTTGTATTTCTTCTCTATGCCGTCCAAGGTCACGGTCAAGTCAAGCTTTCCCGCAGTCGCGGGATACTTTTCCATCCCGTACTCGAGGCAGAGCAGGTCGTAAGGCAGCGTGTGCATGCCGGGTATGTCCTGTTCGACTGCCCCGCTGAGGTTCAGGGCCTTTCCGGTAATCCCGTGGAATACGACGTTCGCATCTCCGCTCTTCAATTTCCAGTAAGGCTCCAAGCCTCCTTCAAAGTCCCCGTTTGCGATCGCGCTTCCCTCTTCCTCGTGGTAGTCCCTTTCCGAGACGCAGGGGTCGGCGTAGCAGCCCTGGGCTACGCAGGCGCAGTCGGTCCTCGGAGCCCTAGAGATGCTCTTCCCTCCGAAATAGAAGCATTCAGGCTGAAGCTGCTGGCCGGCGTTGCAGTCGCACAGCATCGAGGGACATGTGTTCTTGCACTGCTCAGGGAAATCGTACCACGTATCCTGGGCCTTGTACATGTCGTCGTAGTTGTTTACCTGGGTGTCGGGTATTGGCCCGGACTCTTTTCTCTGCAGGATGTGCCTTACGGGATATATCAGGGCGTTGTATGTGATGAAGGACTCGTTGACCTTCAACACGAAGCCGCCGAGTATGTCCGGCGTCATAGTTATCCGGATCGGATTGTCTATCGAGGAAGCTATTACCACGTTGCCTTTTTCGTCGACGAGCTGGTCTATGGTGCCTTCGATGTCGAGCTGCGTCAGGCTGCCGCATGCGACGTCGGCGTGTCCTATGCCCTGCACCGGGAGCCTGTCGGTCTCGCTGTAGGTGTCGTTGACGACCTGTGTCTCTATCTCCCTCCTCGTTGCCGTCGTCTCGATGGTGCACCCGCTTCCGCCGTCGCCGCAGTCGCATGAGCACGTTTGTTCCCTGGAGAGTCCGCCGCACGAGTCGACGTCTCCTCCTGACAGGCCGTAATTCAGGGCCGAAGAATCGCCTCCGCAGGAGCAGTCGCACGGCTGGTGGTTGCAGGAAGTATAATATTTATTCCTCGTGAGCTGCGAAACGTAAGTCGTATTGACGTCTGCGACGAAGTTCCGGGCGTGCTCGAGCAGGGTGTAATTGAAATCAATTCCTGCCGTGACGACCAGCTTTCTCCCGTCGTCGGCCGCGTCCTTCGGGACATAGATCATCCTTAGAACGTATGCTGTGCTCTCGTTGGTGATGTTGACGTATGTGATGTTGAACGGCATGTTGCCGCGCAGGATCGCGTGGAAAGACGGGTAAAGCGTCATATCAACCTGTTTCGCCGGTATAGTGGTGGACGTAGACGTAGTCCCACCTGACGAAGAAGAAGACATGGACGTCGTCGTAGTCGTTGTCGTGCCCGGATTTCTGGTATCCACGTCCGCCGGTACATCGACCTTGATCGCCTGCGTATCCTCCTGGTAAAGCTCCCAGACGTTGTCGTCGGCGGAAAGAGACCTGTTCTTGATGAATACGGTGCTGGAAACCACGTAACGCAGCTGATCATCATTGGGCTTGGCGATGTCTTCGAGCTTCTTCTTCAGGTCCTCCTCGCTCGAGCTGAAGGGATAAGCCTGTTCCGCGCCCGTCCCTTTGGAGAGCCTGTTCATCTCGTCGGTTAGTTTCTGCTTGTTGCCGATTGGACCAGGGTCCCCGTAAAGGCCGTAGACCGTTACGTCTCTCGCCTTGATCGATGCCGCGGCCTGGTCTATCTTGGCGTTGTCCCATTCAGGAGCGTCCCAGCCGCAGATGGCTTCGGCGTCGCCGATGGGTATGACGATCTTCCTTGCCGTGTCCCTCCATTGGTTGTTTGCGGAAACGTAGAGGCAACCCGGGCCCCAGCTCTCGCGTGCGCAGTTGTCGTTTTTTACGTCTATGCCGGAGTCGACGCTCTTGAGCTTGTCGACCGAGAGCAATTGGGCGCCTTCGCATGTCTTCCCGGATATGATATTCGACGTTCCGCCCATGCCGTAGATCGTGTACTTCAGGTCTATGCCTTTGAGCTGCAGGTCCGCTACAACGTCCTTTATCACGTTGCACAGGCTGTTCCACTCGTCTTCCATCGAGCCCGAGGTGTCGACGACGAAGGCTATGTCGACCTTTCCGACGCTCTGCGGGCTTGGGAAATCTATCCTGGTGATGGCAAGAACGCCTGCGGGTACCACGCATTTCTGCTCGGTCTTAGGTGTGTCGCCTGTAGTCCACTGATGATCATAGCTCACGACGTCCTTTTTCTCGAATCCCCCCGGGGGACAGCCGGTGTTCTTGTCGTACGGCAGGCCGTAGAAAGAACCGCTGCCGTCGCTTTTACCGACGTCGGCCTGGAGAGAGAAACTGGAGTCTATCTTGCAGACCTTGTTCCAGCAGTCGTGCAAGTTGGAATCCGGGCAGGTTGAACCGGAGGTCTGGGTGCAGTCCTTGGCGTTGGCCTTCTTGTTCTCTATGCTGCATTTACTGCATTCGTCGGTCCCGGAAAAGGGCAGGCATTTATCCTCCTCAAAAGTGTTGCAGTTCTTCTTCGAGTCGCACGAGACCTCGCACTTGTCGTACCTGTCGAGGCCCGTCCCGATGAACAAAGTGTCGTTCCCGGTCTTGGTCCATCGGGCGTTGTTTCTTGTATCGTCAAGGAGCGGCGTGATGGCGAAGATCTTGGACATCACGTTCTTGGCGGCCGTGATGTTGACAAGGGCATCGTCTTTTACCGCGCAGCTGCCCATGCTAAGGCTAGCCTCCCACCTCTGCTCCACATCCGCCTCTAAGGGCATATACGTTTCGTTGCCCCAGCTCTCGACCTTCCATTCCTTTTTCAGGTTCCAGGTCTTGCCGTCGAGCGAAAGAGCGTAAAGGCGCATGTAGCAACCTGGCGGGGCATTCATATAAGTAAGAGTGATATTGTCTCCCTTGATGTAATAGTCCCTGTCCATGGCTAACGAGCAGGGATAGGGGTCATAGGCCGGGGCAGGCCACGTGTAACCCTTATCAAGGGGCGTAATCTCGTCGACCGTCTGATAAAGATTCCAGTCGCGTATGTCCTTCAGATAATTCGAGTCTATGTACCTTGGGTTGTTGCCGCTCAAGGTCATGGAATACATCAGCTGGTTGAACTCGCGGCACCTGCTCGTGTTACGCAGATCAGTCTTATAGCAGTAAAGATAGTCCGCATCATAGCCCATGTCAGAGTACTTCTTGTAAGACGACTCCAGCCCAAAATGGTCCTGCACGTATTTCCTGTACTCCGCATCCCTGACTATAGTGTAGAACTTCACGTCCACAAGATCGCTGGATCCCTCTACAGGTCTAGAACACTCGTCCACGTCCATATCGTGAAACATCATCCTGTTGATCAGCCAATACCTCAAAAGATTCTCCTTGTCGTCTTTCTGGTCGTTGGCCTTTACCTCGTACTTTGTGGTATCGACGACGCCGTAGACGATCTGCGGGACCTCTTTCCCGAGGGACTGATCCATCTTCATCTCGGTGTAGTGGCACAGCTCCAGGGCGTTGTCCTTGCAGACTGCGTTCTCCTTGTCGTCGACCTCTTTCTGGTCTTCGGAATCCTTTCGCGAGAACAGCTTGATGTCTATCTTGCCGTTCAGGTCGCGAACGTTCCAGCCCGTAAGGTCCTTGATGTTCCCTTTCAAGATGTCGCTGATGAAATTCCAGAGATTCCCTGTGCTCGATATCTCCACCGAGGACTCCTGGCCGGGCGAAAGCTTCACGTAGTCTGAATAGCAGCTCATCTCCTGCCACTCCGCAGGCTTCTTGTCGCCGGCCGGGGACCGGTCTCCGGTCCCGTCTTTGAGGCCGTAGACGCACGGCTTATACTCGCAGGAGATCTTCCCGGTATTTTTGAAGGCGATGGAAAAGATGATGTCGTTGTTGTTTTCCGGAATGTGAGTGTCCACGATCGTTATCTCGCCCGGGCATTCGGTGTCGACAGGCTCTTTTTTCTTTTGTGTCCCCAGCACGCCGAAGACGTCAATCCCTTGTGCTGCGAAGTCTTCGGCAGACTGCGCGCAGGGGGGTATGTCTATCACCTGGTAATCCTTTGCATCGAACGAGCCGTCGTTCTCCACCATGGCGCATTTTTGGTCAGGGCTGTTGTCTACGGTGACCTTTTGGGTGAATTTGCATTCAGGCGGGTCCTTCACCTCGGGATGGGCCCCGGACTCGTTCAACACTTCAAGCACGCCGTAATACTGTTCGCACTTCACTACCGGCTCCTTATAATCCACCTTGACCTTGGTCACGTCGACGGGATTCCGGTCGTCGATGGGCTTGGGCACGGGCTTGGGCACGTCTTTGACGTCGGGCTCGTCAACGGGCTTCGGCGCGGGCACGTCGTAGCAGGCTTTGAGCGCTGGCTTGAGCTTGCCGTTGTCTTTAAGGTCCGGGAAGATCCCGTCGCAACTGATAAAGCACCTCTTGTCGCCCTCGGTGGAGACGTCGTTCTCCTTGTTGTTGCATTCGATGTTCATCGACTTCCCGGCATCTTCGCCGTTGTAGGTGACTGTCAGGGAAACGTACTGCTTGTCGCCTGTTGTCGAGAAATCAACCACCTTTACTTTGATGTTGCACGCCTTGGGAAAAGCGTCCGTGCTCTCTCCCTTGTCCTTGAGGATGTCCTGGCAGTCGTGTTCCGCAGGCTTCGCGATCTGGCATACTCCGTCCTTGCAGGAATAAGGGCACCACTCCCATTTGCCGTCGGCGGTGCACTGATAATTAGCCACGCACGCGCACCCCTGGCTGTCGCATTCATGCCATTTGCCGTCGTCCCCGCACAAAACGTCGTTCTTGGGGCCGTATTTCTGCGCTGAGACCGAGAGGCTTACATCCGAGCCGGAGCCCGTCGCGTCGCCGTACTTGGCCCCGAACGTGACGTCGGCGCCTATCACTCCTCCGGGGCCTGCGATTCCGTCGCTTGTGACTTCAGTCTTCCAGTTGCACAAAACCATGAGGCCGTTGCCTGCCTTACATGCCGGATTCGTGCTGCACTCCCTCGGGTCGCACGCATAATAATTCTGTCCGAGGTCGTCGGCTATGCTCCCGGAACTGCCCTTGGACAATTTCCCCAGCTTGCCGGCCCAGACCATATCTACTCCATGGACGCTGAATGAGCCGATGGTATGCACCATGATGCCGCACTTGTGGTTCTCGTCATAGTAGTCCTGCCCGAGGTTGAAAGCTCCGTCGTCGTGATTCGTCTCATCCGTGAGATGGAACTCGTCCATGACCAGGCCGCCTTTGAGAATGTCGAAGGGATTAAGCTTGACGTGCACGAATTTCTTGGCCGTGCACTCCCCTGCCGCATGGGCGATGTAGGATGGAAGAAGAAGGGACAATAAAACAATGAATGCGAGGACCGCTTTTTGCCTGACCATGTAAAGCTTCACCTAAACATTTACTATTAATGTATAAGTAATATATTAACTTTCACATAAGATACTGTAACAAAAAAAACAAGGGATGAAAACAAAGAACACGATTCTGACATTAATGTGCCTATTGGCTCTCTCGCCGGTCGCCCACGCGGGATACCTCGACCAGCTCAGGGACATCGACCAAAGCATCGTATGCGTTGTAGCATGGTTCGCGCCGGCGGCGGGAGCGCTGCTCTTCCTCGTCGGGGGAGTCCTTTACGCAACCGGAAGCCCTGAAAACAGGGTGTTGGGCAGGACGCTCCTATTCGACGCGGTATTCGGCCTGATACTCGTCGTCGCCTTCATCATGCTTTCGATGATGCTCGTCCCGAAGCTGGATATCGGGGCATGCTATTAGGCTTAAAGGGCACCGTCGAACGCCGGCTTTCGTATTTATACATATGATATTAATTATGATAACGACGATGACTCTCAGAAAAAAACCAGGTCCCGGTGTCGGACGGCCGTTCTACGCCGCCGTTCCGCTCGCACTGATCTTTCTTGCAGGCCTCGCCCTGGCCCAGACGACTGCAGCGCAGGCATCGCCATCGGCAGGAATTCCTGATTTCTTTATCTACTTCGGATTCGTCGTTCTGATACTGATATTCGTCCTCGCATTCATCAACTACCGGAACATAAAATATGAAAAAGGACTCCTGGAAGAGGAACGAAACGAGCTCATAAAACAAAGGCTGCGGCTAGACGAAGACCTTGAAAGAGAGAAATCGGAGATAGTCGAGGAAAAGAGAAAGCTCGAAGGAGAGCTTAAATCCGCAAGCAAGCGCGTCGACGACATAAAGGACAAGGAGACGCGCTGGGAGACCGAGCAGGGCAGGAAGCTCGACCTGATAAGGCCCGACCAGATAGACGAGGCGAGACGAGATATCGAACACGGGAGAAGAGAGCTTGAAGAAGACCGCAAAAAGCTGGAGCGCGACATGGAGCTCATATCCAAACAGCTCGAAGAGGTAGAGGAGCTTAAGCTTTCAAGGTCGCAGGACATGGCCAGAATCGAAGACGACAGGATAAAACTGGAACAGGACAGGGAAGACCTGGAAAGGCAGAAGACGCTCTTCGACGACAGCATAAAGAAGGTCGAGAACAGGTGGGGCGACATTAAAGGCACCGAAGTAAAGCTCGAAGACTACAAGGTCCAGATAGCGGACGAAGAAAAGAAGATCGAGGAAGAAAGGATCCTCATCCAGAAGGAAGAGAAGAGGATAGAGGAAGACCGCCGCAAGATGGACAAAGACCTTAAAGAGATCGAAGCCATGTGGATAGACGTCGAGAACGCTATGAAGCGCATCGAAGACGAACGAAGAAAAATGCGATGAACCGCTACGCCAAAGGCGCGAATTTCGAGAGAAAAGTCGTATCCGATTTCTGGGCGCACGGCTGGGCGGCGATGAGGGCCGCTGGATCAGGCACCGTTTCTTTTCCAGTACCCGACGTAATAGGCGTCAAGGACCGCAGGCTCATCGTCGTGGAATGCAAGACGACAAGCAAGGACCGGCTAAGCCTGAAAAAGAACATAACAGAACTGAAGAAGTTTTTGGACATATGCAAGGGAGAAGCCTACATCGCCATCAAGTTCTACAAAAAAGAGCCCCGCTTCTACGACCTGGAAAAAATCCTGACGCAAGGGAATTACACGATTACCGAAGCCGACCCGTTCATCACGTTCGAGACGCTTCTGGCGGAGCAAAGGATTCTCTGAAATTATTTTATTTTTTTCCCGCTGACAGCTTCCCGTTCTCGTCAAGGCTCTTCAGGTCTTCCTCCACGGTCCCGGAACCCCCGCCGGAAAAGAAGTAATGGAAGGACAGGAGCACCGCCGTCGGTATGATAAAAAATAATGCTGCAATCTCAACGCCTGCGCCGAATGCAAGGGCCGCGAAAGACAGGAACGCAAGGACGAGGATGATCAAATAAGGAAAATCCTGCCTCTCCGCCGGCTCCTCGTCCGCCGCGGGTTCGATGGCGATAGAGCCTTCATAGCCGCAGCTCTTGCATTTGTATCTTTGGCCGACCGCGTCGTAGGCGTCGTCGATGGTGGTGGACCTGTTGTATGAGATGTCCGTGCTTTTGCATTTCGGGCATGTGAGAGCCATTTCAAACACGCAAGATACTTCGGCCCGAAGGCCAAAAGGCATCTTGCGATTGCACCTCATTGAGAATATTTGACATTTTGCGTGTTTTGTCCCTCGCAGGGACATGCCCTGCCAGGGCAAATATCGCATACTCCGGCCTGAAGGCCGGAGTTGCTGATATTCTCTTAATATATTCGCGTCATTCCAAAAGAATTACCATGAGAGTACTCCTCATACATTCCGACTACCTGCGCTTCGAGACCAAGAAGAAGGCGCTGAAAGACGCCGAAGAACTTACAGGGACTCCCGAAGCCGTCGAGAACGTTTTGATCGCGTTCGTCGCGGTTGAAAAGGTCGACGAGGAAGGCCCTGAATCTGTGGCGAAGCAGCTTGCAGAGGAGGTCAAAAAGACGGTCAAGGAAGTCGGTGCCACCAATGTCGCACTCTATCCCTATGCACACCTTTCAAGCAATTTGTCGAGCCCGGCCGTCGCAAGAAAGGTCCTCGACGAGTCCTACAAAGAATTATCCCAGGACTACAAGACGATCAAGGTACCCTTCGGCTGGTACAAGAGCTTCGAATTAAAATGTAAGGGACACCCGCTCTCAGAGCTTTCGAGGACTATTCTTCCTGAAGGAAAAAAGGCCTCGGTCGAATCTGCGAAAAAGGAAGGCAGGGAATCAGAGGCCCTGAAGACCGAGGAAAAACTGAAGTCGGAATGGTTCATCCTGGACCTGAAAAAGAAGCTCACGCCGCTGGCCGAATACAAATTCAACAAGGAAGAGGAGAACCTGAAGAAATTCTCCAACTACGAGATAGCGAAGGTAAGGTCCGTAGACCGGGAGCCGCCGCATGTGAAATACATGCGCGCTCACGAGATAGCGGATTACGAGCCGGGATCAGACCAGGGCAACATGAGGTGGTATCCGAAAGGCTCGCTCATCAAAAGGCTGCTCGAGGAACGCGTTTCCGACATTGTTGCAGGCCTCGGCGGGATGCAGGTCGAGACTCCGATAATGTACGACATATCGCACCCGTCGCTTTCCAAATACCTGGACAGGTTCCCGGCGCGTCAGTATCGGCTTATGTCCGGAGACAAGGAATACTTCCTGAGATTCGCGGCATGCTTCGGCCAGTACCTGATGAAGCACGACATGACGATCTCCTACAAGAACCTGCCCCTTCGGCTATATGAATTATCGCACTACAGCTTCAGGTACGAGAAGAGCGGGGAACTCGTCGGACTCCGCCGGCTGCGGGCGTTCACGATGCCGGACATGCATACGCTGACGAAAGACATGACCCAGGCCAAGGAAGAGTTCCTGAAGCAGTTCAAGCTCTCGCTCCAGTGGATGAAAGACCTCGGGGTAGACTTTGAGATAGGCATCAGGTTCGTCAAGGAATTCTACGACCAGAACAAGGAATTCGCAGACGAACTCGCAAGGCTTGCGGGCCGCCCGGTGCTGATAGAGATGTGGGACTCAAGGCCGTTCTATTTCGTCATGAAGTTCGAATTCAACTTCGTCGACGCATTAAACAAGGCGTCGGCGCTCTCGACCGTGCAGATAGACATAGAAAATACAGAAAGATTCGGGATCAAATACATCGACGAGGAAGGTAAAGAAAGATTCCCGCTCATGCTCCACGCCAGCATATCCGGGAGCATAGACCGGAATGTCTTCGCCCTGCTTGAGACAGCGTATCTAAGGTCGCAGACGGGGACTAAGCCGATGCTGCCCCTCTGGCTTTCGCCGACGCAAGTCAGGCTCGCGCCCTTGTCCGAAGATTACGCGGCCTATACGAAAGAGATCGCGGACACCCTTGAGAAGAACAAAATACGCGTGGACATAGACGACAGGAACGAGACCGTGGGCAAGAAGATCAGGGACGCGGAGACCGACTGGATACCGTATATAATCGTCCTAGGCGAGAACGAGAAAAGTTCCGGGAAATACAAGGCACGGGTCCGGGCTACGGGCGAGCAAAAAGAATTTACGCTGGACGAATTGATCAAGGAGCTAAAAGAAAAGACCGCAGGGCTGCCGTACAAGCCTCTGCCGCTGCCACGAAACGTTTCGGAAAGGCCGAGATTCGTGTGAGGATTTGATAATTTTTTGAACTCTGATTAAATCCTCTCTATTTCTTAACAAACCAGCATAAGTATAACTGAGAAGGAAGCGGTCAGCCGGCAAAAAAATGTTTAAACACAAAAAAGTCTACATCGTTTTTTGTTTAATGTTATTCGTGGTCTCTGCAAATATTTCCTTGGCTGCGACTCAAGAATCCCAAGCTTATCCTGTTGGAGGGGTCAGAGCCAATTTCACTTGTATCCTCCCGTTGCCTAATATTACAATAAATTACCAGGGAGTAGCTGAGCATTATTTTAATAATTCTTGTGGGAGAAAGATACGCATTAATTCCGTAGAGATAACGAATAGGATTGGAAAGGACTATACAGATAATCGTCGGTGTTTCATCGAAACAAAATTCCCTGTTGAAGTAAATAACTCGAATCGATTTTTATTGGAGTTTTATGACTGTATTCCCCAGTTTTTTAGTAACATAACCTCGGTAGTGGAAATATCCTATGATAGTTTTTACGATAATGGTTCGTTGTTTGAGTCGAATAAAACAGATAAAGGTCAAATATTTTATGGACCTTACTGGG
>CAIYYO010000016.1 GCA_903930485.1 Methanobacteriota archaeon | reverse complement strand
TACAGTCGCCAGCGTATTCAGGCGCATCGGAAGAGTCAGGTCGACGGAAGAGATAATGGAGGCGCTCAGCATTTAATCGTATATCCCGGCGTATCTCTCTTTCTCCTTGTCAAGTATCTTCTTGTAGTGTTTGACCGCCTCCTTCACATCCAATAACTCTTTGTTTTCTTTCTCCTTGTCAAGCAGCTCTATCCTGACTATCCATCCGTCTCCATAGCAGTCGGTGTTTATCGTCGAAGGATTGTCTAGGAGTTTCTCATTCACATGCACGATCTTGCAACCGATGGGGACCGTTATTTCGTTCACGGACTTGATGGTCTCATAAGTTGCGATAGGCTTGCCTGCTGCGAATTCTTCTTCGTCCTCCGGGAGATCGATATGGACTATCTCTTTTGCAAGCGATGCTCCGAGGCTGGTAAGCCCTATGGTCGCGGTTTGTCCCTTAATCTTCAGCCATACCTGGCCTTTAGTATATTTCAATCCGTCCGGGTAATCGAATGAGTCGAGTTTCTTTTTCTTTGGATAAAATACTGCGGTTCTAAAGACCGCAGTATTGCTCTCAAAAGCGGCAAAGTTAGGTATTTATGATCCTCTGCCTAAAGGCCGAGTTGTGTTGCCGCTTTTGTGATCAAGAGTTCTACTTCCTCGCCGGGTTCATACATAGTCGCACCATACTTCTTAGGCAGCAGCTTCATTATCCTGCCGTGGGATACGAACGATGCGCCCGCCAGCTCCCTGCCGTTCGCATGGAATGTTAGGCCTTCGGCCGCGAACTGGGTCATATACGAGCCAGTTCGGGTGACTTTACCTATTTGTATCCCGGAAAAATAAACTATCCCGTGCCTTGGAAACTGGCCGAACATCCCGGCGTAGTCGAGCATGAGGTTTCCGTCCAATACCGCCTGTGACCCGTCCACCAGGCAAACTGCTGGCTTGGATAATTCGACTGTAGTGTTTCGGGGGCAGGAATGCGTAACGACGCCATGGATCGTTTCATTCGGCGCATCATTTTTTTTAGAGAAAACAGGTTTGAGCTCGATGCCTCCCCTTGCTCTCATCAGGTTCCCGCAGGAACGTATCTCGAGGTGTATGCCGGGATCGGTCCAGTACGTGAAAAAGCCGTTTGTAATGAGTTCGCCTATTCTATCTCCGACCCCGACATTCGTTCCTTCATTGACCGAAGGCTTGTAGTGCATCATGCGTGCTACGTATTCTCCTTTTTTTACAAATGTAAGATACTCGGGAAGGGTCTCTTTGCCCGGTGTCGGCGAATCGTATTCCTTTACCCCCGAAACGATGCCTTCGACCGGAGAGAGCGCCGCATCGCCGAAATCGTGCGACTGGTATATGTCGACGGCCGAGAATTCCCTGTGCGCATGATACGGGCTTGCGAAGAATGAGTAATCCCAGCCCGGTTTTACATGGATGTCTATGCCGCAGGCTGATGCTATCACTTTTCTTACCACGAGCAGCACCTCGATTCCTTTATCTCTGTCACGTCAAGGCCTAGTTCTCCGGCAGCTTTGTACGCGGCCTTGGATGGCACCGCTATCTTATTGACGCCGGACTTAAGGGCCTCCTTGTCAAGGGCCGTCCTGTATCTTCCCCCCGGCCGCACGCAGCTCAAGGAGATATTCTTTGCAGGATAAAGTATCCGTGCGACTGCAATGATCTTTGCGACATCCTCTATTGCAGGGGGCTTGTCTCGCTCCATCTCGGTTCCTTTAGTGGGAATGAAAACGACTATGACGATATTTTCCGGATCCACGTTCCTGAGCATGTTCAGCGCGTTGAGCTCGCCCTTGATGGTCCCGTGATATAATCCGACGATTATGTGCGGCGACAGGTTCGCTATCCCTGCGTCCTTAAGGTATTCAAGGGCGGCCTGATAATCCTGCGGCCCATGGCTTTGGCCTAATATCTCTGACACCGTCTCCTTGTCGCCGATCACGTCCGTGAGCGCGGCGTCCAAGAACCCCGACAACGACTTGGCCTGCTTCTTTGAGACGATGCCTGTATGCGCGTTGACGACGAGTCCGGTCTTTTTCTTTACCCTCTTTATGTCCGACGAGTATTCATAAGTCGGCACCGAGCCGTCTGCCCTGCTCCCGCCCGATAAGACGACGCCGCTTGCGCCCTCTTTTTTAAGCGACGAAAGCACTGATGAAAGCTCTTCACCGCTCGCAGCCTTCTCCATGTGTTCCAGGTAGTGCCTGTTGCAGTGCTTGCATGACGCCTCGCATGAAACGCCGGTCACAGATACAGGGGTATAAGGTTTCAGATAAAAGGACACTCTTTTGCCAAAATATCTCAGCCGGGTCTTTGAAGCCATCTCCTGCAGCTTCGGCAGAGGCTCGGAAAACAGGCCTGATATCATCCCAAGCCGCACGTCGACCAGTTCGTCGGAAATTAAATACTTCGGCTTAAGGGCCGAGGTATTGCTCTCAAAACCGGCATTAATATCTGTTGATTTTAAAGCCAATGTATTTGCCGGTTTTGTGATCATAAGCCCTGCTCCATCTGTTTCTTGATCAGTTCGACCTCTCCTTCTGTCGGCGTCTTGGGATAATTATATATCACCCCGCCCGGCTCTTCCGTCGAATAAGGCCTGTTGCAGTCCTCGCACCCGCGTGTCATGAAGGGCTCGCCGGACTCGATCACCGCGTCCAGGTATTCTTTGGCGATGCCGTAACCGGTTATCTTCCCGTCCGCGAATTCCATCCTGCTGTAGAACGAGATGCTGTTCGCAAGCAAGTGGCATGCGACCTGTATCCTCCGGTAATGGCCTGCCTCAGGCGGCTTCATCCGCACCGAGGTTTCATGGATGGGCGTATAAGCAAACAGCGCCGGATAGATCCCTGAATATGCGAGCATCTGTATCCTTCCGCACGCCTCTTCCTCAGTCTCTCCCAGGCCCAGGATAAGGTGTGTGCCGACGTTCCCCTTGCCCATTACCTTGACAGCATCGCCGAGGGACGACAGGTGGCCCTGCCAGGTGTAGCCGCAGCCGGCCTGTGCGCCTTTGACCTTGTCGAATATCTCTTCGGTGACGGCATCAAGGGGAATCACTATTTTGTCGACGCCTGCCCGACGGAGCTCCCTAAGGCTTTCCTCAGGCAGGGGATAGACTGATACGGATATCGGCATACCTGATGTTTTCCGTATCTCCTTTACAAGGTAAAGTAAGTCGTAAGGCATGGCCTCGTAGTTCATGGTCTGGATGCACGCCCGCAGGAGCAGTTTATGCTTGAACGCCTTTGCAAGCCGTTCGACGACGGTCTTCGTTTCCCTCGGAGGATAAACGCCTCGGGCGATATTCTCGGTCCCGGACTTCGAATCCCTTGCCTGGGAACAGAACCCGCAATTCTGGCTGCACCTGCCGGGCTCGTATAATTGCAGGTATGCGGTCGTCGGATCGGCGTCGTTCTCCAGCAGCTCCATGCCCAGGACGCGCAGCGTGCCCATTGATACGCGGATCATCTCTTTCATTTGCGGTACTCCGCAAGCTCGGGACTTTTAGGATACTCGCCTGACGACCGGGTTTTCCTGCGCGTGTATCGGTAGACCCAGTCCGGGTCGTAATACTTCGGCAGAAGCTCCCGGGCAAGGCTTTCTTCGTCGCGGGTCAGCTTATCGGCCCCGAGACGGACTCCGAAGTTCTTCCCAAAACCATAGAGCATCGCATCATTCGCTTCCTTTAAGGGCACTCTCCGCCCTAGAACGCGGTACAAATCCGTCACCCGGTCCTCGACAGACTTTATCCCTTTATCGGATATCTTCTCAAGAGGGATATTGCAGCAGAGAAGCATGTCCTTTATGTCAAAATCGCATAGAAGCGTCCCATGCTGCAAAAGGACTGTCGAGCCGCGCGTCTGAGCCGAACCAGATATTTTTTTCCCGTTGCATAAGACGTCGTTTATCGGCTTAAACTCGCCCTTGAGTCCGAACCGCCCGATCGCGCTGACGACGATACCGCATATCATCCGGTAGGACTCCGTCAAGTCCAGAGGGATGGTCTTATCGTCCAGGTTCCCTATGAAGCCATACTGGACCTGCGAATCCTCGGAAGAGAAAGCCATGCCCCCGCCGGATATCCGCCGGGTAATCTTGTAGCCTAGCTGCCCGCATCGTTCCAGGTTTAGCTCTTTTTCTATCACCTGGGAATAGCCCATTATGATGGATTTCCCAGCAGTCCAGAGGAAGCCGACTCCTTCCCCGGTCTCTTCGGCAGTCCTGTAAAGCGATTCGTTGACCGCCATGATTTTGCAGACATCCATCTTTCCGAAGTCTATGAACCGGAGCTCTCTCATTTCCCATTCCCCGCGCCGCCAATAGCCTTCATGACGGCCTCTGCAAAATCTTCCGCATAGGTCTGCGGCGACTGGAACCTGTTTTCCTTAAAGAATATTTCCAGGCGCTCGAGGACAGCCATCCTATCGGCCGGAATACCTGTCAGTTCTTTCTCCATCAGGTCGATGAAATGCTCCGGCGAAAGGATGAAATCGCCGGAGATTATTATGTCACTGATGACGCCTTCATCGGTCCTTAGAAGGACCCTTATAAGTCCGCTCTTCGCCTTATGAAGCCCTTCGCTCAGATCCGATAGACCGTCCATGACAGGT
>CAIYYO010000015.1 GCA_903930485.1 Methanobacteriota archaeon | reverse complement strand
TCACGGTCCTTGAGAAGAACAGGAACCGGGAATATCCCCAGAAGGTTTTCGAGATAGGCGACTGCCTTCTCGGAGACGGTACCGGGCGGCGAAAAGCTGCGGCAGTCTTCGCGCACTCGAAGGCGAATTTTTCAGAGACCAAGGCGATAATCACGGGTCTCCTGTCCAGCGTAGGCATTGAATGCGTGGTGGCGAACGTGACTCATGCGAGTTTCATAGACGGCAGATGCGCCCGAGTCCTTGATAAAAAGTCTTCGAAGGTCATCGGTTTGTTCGGCGAGATGAGCCCCCAGGTGCTTTCGAATTACGGCCTCGAAGTGCCGGTCGGCGCTTTCGAGATAGACCTAGGCGCAGTGTACGAAATATCCTCGCAGTAGCATTCTTTCTCTCATCTTACGTTTACTTCAAAACATGATAAGCTCGGCCGAAAGGTTCAGGCTGAAGAAGCTCATAAACGAGCTCAAGAACGTGCAGGGAAGGCACACTGAACTCGTCTCAGTCTACGTGCCGGCCGGATACAGCCTCATCAACGTCCTCAACCAGCTCGGGGAAGAAGCCGGGACGGCTTCGAACATAAAGTCGAAGACGACCATGAAGAACGTGACGGGGGCGCTGGAAAAGACGATACAACACTTGCGCCTGTTTAAGCAGACGCCCCCGAACGGGCTCGCGGTATTCTGCGGCAACGTTTCCGAGCGCGAAGGAGTGCAGGACCTGAAAGTGTGGTCTGTCGAACCCCCCGAGCCCCTGGCCGTACGGCTATACAGGTGCGACAAGGAATTCATAACCGAGCCCCTGGAAAACCTGATCACTCCCAAAGACATCTACGGGCTGATAGTCATAGACAACCGGGAGGCGACGATAGCGACGCTGAAAGGCGACCGCTACAACATACTGACGAAGCTGACGAGCGGCTACCATGGCAAACACAGAGCCGGCGGCCAGTCGCACAGCAGGTTCGAGAGGATAATAAAGAACGAGTCCCACGAATTCAAGGTGCGGGTCGCGGAGCATGCGACGACAGTGTTCCTGCCGAACCTGAAAGACTTGCGCGGGATCATAATCGGAGGACCCGCGGGCACGAAAGACGACTTTGTTCAGGGAGAGTTCCTGCACCACGAGCTCCGGAAGAAAGTGATAGCGGTAAAAGACATCACCTATACGGACGAATCCGGCATAAGGGAACTAATCGACAGGTCGAAGGACGTCCTGTCCGAAGTGCAGATGGTCCGGCAGAAGGTGCTCATGCAGAGGTTCATGAAAGAGCTCGTGAATGACGCGAATTACGCATACGGAGACGACGTATCAAGGGCGCTGGACAAGGGCGCCGTCGAGACGCTCCTTCTGTCGGAAAAGCTTGATGCCAAGGTCATCGACGAACTCTACGAGAAAGCGAAGGCTGTGGGCACGAACGTAGAAATAATATCCGACGACTTCGAAGAAGGCACCCAGCTATGGCTCACATTCGCCGGAAAAGCGGCAATACTGAGATACAAGATTTGAATAAACGCGGATTTGTTTCAGGCCCGTCTCACTATAACATAATAGGTATAGATACGATATATAAAGTATCAATAGTAATAAAATACCTGAAAGTAATCGCAAAACCCAAAATGCCCTCAAAGAATTCCGCGGTTTTCCTGGCCATCCTGACGTTATCCCTGACTCTGTGCGCCGCGGCCCAGGACTGCCAGACAGGGCTGAAAGATGAATCCAAAGGCATGGATGCCGTGATGGCGACCTGCAGCAACGTCGGCGTGTTCTCGTTAGGCGGCAAATACAACGGCCAATGGGAGATCCTGACATACTATTATCCTGCGCCGTGGGAAGGGACCTATTTCACGATAAACGTCGACGGAAAATACTATGTCAACTCAGTCGACCCCCGGGACGGCATAAGGATGGATCAATACCTGACGGTGCCCCCGACAGTCGACGGGAGCCGGCTGTACGCGGGATGGACCCTTCCTGAAGGAGTCAGCGTAGTGGAATCAGTAGAGCTCGTGGACAATTCCTCCCTCATACACATCACGATAAAGAACCAGAACGCGGACAAAAGCGTTAGCGCAGGCGCAAGGATACACCTGGACACCATGCTCGGAGACAACGACGGGGCGCCGATATATATCCCGGGCGACGGGCTCATAGAGACCGAGAAGGAATATTCCGGGGGCAGCCTGGACTTCAAGTATTGGAAGGCTTATAATCGCGCAGACTCCCCGAATATCGTCTCCACAGGCATCCTCCAGGACGTCAAGCTGACGTACCCCGACAAACTACTCATCTCGGACTGGAAACAGAGCACCCGGACGGCATGGGACTACACGGCCAACGGGTCTAAATCGATACTAGGAGACAGCGCAGTCATCCTGTACTACTACCCGATGAACCTCGGTCCGGGCGAGATGAGAGAGATCGTTACCGGGTACGGGAGCGGGGAGCCGGTGCTGCGAAACATCTCCCAGATAACCGAAATAACCCTAAACAACCTGACCGGCCGGTACTGCATGGGCGACATAGTAGGCATGAAAGTCGACGTCGGGACAAGGATAGACCTCGAAGGCTTCCTGAAGGTCTCGATAAACAACAGCCTGGGCGAAATGGTATATTCTGAAAGGACCGCGACAGGCATAATAAAAGCCGAATCCGTGAAAAGCATCGAATACCGCTACCGGATACCATTGAATGCTTCCCAGGACCAGTTCACGATAACGGCCGAGCTACAGGACGCCCAAGGGAACGTCCTGGACACCAGGAATTCAGGGTTCTCCGTGGACCCGGTAAAATGCGGAAAGACCGAGACCCACGTAACAGAGTCGCCGCAGGGCCCAAACTGGTTCCTCATAGTCCTGGCCGTGATCATAATAATCGGGGCGCTCATATTCATAGCCTCAAGGAAGAAAGGCGAGCTCTTGTTCAAGAAGATGAAGACAGGCGACCGGGTAGTGGTTTCTATAGTGAACAACACCGAGCACGACATCACCGGCGGGGTAATAGAGGACCGGTTCGCAGAAGGTGCGGAATTAGACATCCAGACCCTAAACGTCAGGCGGAGGGGGACTAATTTGACGCTACACGTCGGAATCCTCAAGTCCGGAGACAAGGCGAGCCTGGAATACCGTATAAAGGGAGTAGAGACCGTCCCGAAGGCGAAATTCAGGTGGGACGGCGGGGAAATGGCTTCGCAGTAAATCGAAAGCTTTTTTAACCCGTCTGCGTAAATAGATAAGCCAATCAAATGAAGTCCAGGTATCGGTTG
>CAIYYO010000014.1 GCA_903930485.1 Methanobacteriota archaeon | reverse complement strand
GGCAATCTTTTATGGGAATACCGGATCCCCTCCGGTCACATAGTCGACGCATCGTTCGCGAGCATCGATATTAACGGCAAGACATGCCTTTTGGTAGCCTCTAACGACGGCCTGTACATACTCGACAACGACGGAAAGCTCAAGTGGACGCAGGCGATAATCGGAGGCGTCGACCACCTGGAGAAGTCCAACACAGGCAAGAGCGCATACGACGACTACGTCATGTCGTCGGGCAATAACGTCTATCTGTATACCGTGGATCCCAAGTTCGTGCGCCTGCAGCTCGCCGAAAGCTTTTTTGCCGCCGCGAAGGCGAACTACGAGGATGCGAACTACCAGGCCGCCGTGTCCAACCTCTCGAGCGCGAAATCCATATACACCGAGCTGTCCAACCAGGAAGGACTTGCCGCAAGCGACGAGCTGCTCTCAAAGATCAACCAGAACCTTAAATCGATCAAAAAAGCGAACGCAGACGCCCTATACAAGACGGCCCGGGTCGACTACTATGCGGGCAGGACGGCCGAATCGAGGGATAACATAGGGAAAGCGAAAGAGATTTATTCCCAGATAAGAGACCTTGACGGCGTCGCCAAATGCGACAGCTTCTTCAAAGACATGGAGGCGCCCGGGTCAACGGCCGGGACGGTCGCGACCACGCAGACCGTGGAGACCACTCCGGAAGCCACTACGTCAACGGCCTATGTGCCTCCAAAAGACGAGAAGATGTCTCCCATTGTGGTGGGACTCTTCGCAGTGATAGCGGTTTTCCTGATAGTGTTCGGGATGAGGCAGATCTTCGTGAATAAAAAGAATCATAAGAAAGACCAAGCCGACCACGGCGACTTCGAGGAAGACGTAATGCCCGAGGCGGAGATCTTGAAGGCCATGGGTCAAGAGCAGAAAGCGGCCGGAGACAATAAAACTCCCGATGCCGGGCCGGGCCAGGGATCGCAAGAAGCGGCGGATAAAAAAACTGAACATTGATTGATTTGATTTATATCTTTATACTTCCTTATCAATACAAGATGACGGCAGACAATTCCCTTCTCGCAGACATTCTTTCGGAGATGATGACAAAGGACCATCTGACCGTTATAGAGACTCTTTCTAAGCCAAAACACGACGAAGACATTGCCGCCGAGCTCAATCTCAAGGCGACCGTCGTGAGGACCCTTCTGAACGACCTGCACATGAAGAACCTCGTCGAGTACGAGCGCAGCAAGAACAAGAAGACCGGCTGGTACACTTACCTCTGGAAGAAAAGGGAGGACCGGATAGACGAGTTCGTGAAAGGTCACCTGAGCACCAAACTCGCAGACCTCAACAAGCAGCTCGACCTCGAAAAAGACGGCGTCACCTTTAACTGCTCATGCAGGCGCGTCAACATGGAATCCGCCATGGAGACCAACTTTGTCTGCCCGGAGTGCAGCCAGATGTACGTCGAATCCGACAGCAAGAAGATAGTGAAGAGACTAGAGATTGAAATCAAAAAGGTCGAGAAACTCCGTAAGTAAGACTGAAGCCCTCTCGCTCCTGAAAAAAGAAGGCTGCCCCGAACGACTGATGGGCCACGTGACCGCTGTTTCTAAGAACGCGAAAGGAATTGCCGAAAAGATAAAATCCAACGGCTATCCTATCGACGTCGAATTCGTCGAAGTAGCCGCGTTACTTCACGACATAGGCCGGTGCCGTACGCACGGCATAATGCACGGCATAGAAGGCGCGAAGATAATGCAGGACATCTCGCCGGAGATCGCGCGCGTATGCGAGAGGCACATAGGCGCAGGCATCGACCGCAAAGAAGCCGCCGCCCTCGGCCTCCCGCCGAAAGACTACCTCCCGGAAACATTGGAGGAAAAAGTCATAGCCCACGCCGACAACCTCGTCCAGGGAGACAAGATAGTTTCCATAGACGAAGCCTTGAAGGAATTCGAAGGAAAGCTCGGCATAGGACATCCGGCTGTGGAGAGAGTAAAGAAGCTCGACGAGTACATAGAGGGCCTGTGCAAAAATGCAAAGACATGAAGACCTTTTTGATCTCTCCATAAGCGGGAAAGGGAAATATAACGAGCTGCTGGTAAAGAGGCCGGACTACAAAGACCTCGTCACGTTCGCCGAGAACAAGACCGAGTCGGTGTATAACTGGTTCTATTACAAGGAAGGATTCTCGAAAGACCTGGTCTGGAACCTGCTGAAAGAGCTGGAGATCCCCAAGGGACTGATACTCGACCCGTTCTGCGGTACCGGGACGACGCTTCTTGCAGCCAAGCAGGCAGGATACGACGCCGTCGGATTCGACATACTGCCGTTGGGGGTCTTCGTTTCCAACACGAAGCTTGCAGACGGCTACGACATGGACCTGCTGCAGAAGAGCAT
>CAIYYO010000013.1 GCA_903930485.1 Methanobacteriota archaeon | reverse complement strand
GTGGCTATCTGTTTGTAGAAGGAGTATAGTATTTGCAGGTCGCCGATGCGCTTGCCGGTGTCTTTCAGGCACTGGTTGAGCTGCTCGCTTGCCAAGCTTGCTATCTGATGGGAGGAATGGCTGTACAGCCTCTCGAACCTGTCTTTCTGTTCGCCGGAAAATTCTTCGCGGGAAACGTCGCTTGCTATCGCCCTTACGACGTTGAGGGCTACGGGGTCGCAGTAGAGCTCGCCGTATTTCCTCTCTATCTCCAGAAGGCTTCTGCCCGCGATCTCCCTGCACTTGCTTCCGAGTTCGTAATTCCGGCCGGTCTGGTTTACTGAAATCTGCATGCAGACACGGTACAGGGCATAGAGCCTGACGATCGAGCCTGCGTCGGAGTGCCTCTCCCATTTCGGGATGTTTTCATCCTTAAGGTTGTCCTTCTCCTGGTCACGCAGTTCCGAGGACAGGTATTGCATTTCCGCGTCCAATGTCCTTATAATGCTTTTGATGTCTATGCGGCGCCACTTCCCTTCGCCGGACAACAGCGTGCGCACGCTTTCTGCGCCGTATTTCCGAGAAAGGAGGTAAAGTAGGCTCGTCTGGGGACGCCGTATGCTCCTAAGGGATTCTAATCTCTCCACAAGCTCTTTTTCTTCCTTCCCCGGGGACTCCCTGGGATGGCCCTTGTCGAAGGCCTCCTTCTCCCTATTCGACCGTAATTCGATGATCTTGTTCTCGATCCTTGCTATTTCTTTCGAGAGGCCTGCCGCATCGGTCCCGGCTTTTTCTATGTCCTTCAAGGAGGTCTCTATATCCTCCATCCTGAAGGAGACTGACTTGCCGAGGTGCTTCATCCTCTTTGGGTCCTTTTGGAAGAGCATCTGGTTGAATTCCAGTATTTGCTCGACGCATCTGCTTTGGATGCCTTCCGTACCCGGGAGCCCATTTTCCCCTGCCTGCCGGGACAGAAATGAACTCAGGGCCGAATAGCATCTCCCAAGCTCCTTCAATTCCAGGACAGGAGAATCCGAACCCAATTTTTCCTTAGCCTTGTCCAGGTGCTGCAAGGCGGAGCGGCAGTTGTCTACAGCCTCCGTGCCCCTGCCTTCTTTGACAAAGCCTTCAGCCCGCTTCATGTGTTCACGGAATATTCCAAGGTTCTCTTGCACTGAGAGCTTCTCGATAATATCGGCCTCTATGTTCTCCTTTACATTTGCCGCACGCTTCGGTCCGGGCTGTAGGGTTCCGATATCCCCGCCTGCGGACAAAGGTTTTTCCGGCCGCAACTCTTTCCACACGTCGCGGACGGCCTGCGTTCCCTCGGATAGGACACTGTAAGCGGCCGAGGCCCCTGGCAGGAGTTCGCCGTGCAATGCATCACCCCGGCCGTCGATTCCTTTCGATGATTCGACGCCGGCTTTTTTCTTCAAAACGATGGTGCCGTTTTCATTTTTCTTGCATTCGAAGCCAAGATTGTTTAACGGCAGTTCTTCGAATAATTTATTGATGTTTTTGAATTCATCCGAGCCGAGCCCGGTGATAAGGAGAAAACCTTCTGGAGCGACTCTTTTTATGGCATTTCCCAGGATAGCCGGCCAATTCCTATCCGTTGAATAGACATAACGCGGATAGTTGATGAGAACGATGTCAGCCTCGCTGGGAACACCTTTTTCCTCCATCAATAAATCGTAAACGCAATCTGCATCGAGGAACCTGTATCCTTTTCCGAAGGCTATGTTTTCCGCGAATCGAGTATTCTTTATTTCCTTATCTACCCCAGTATATTCAAACGGAAGGCTTGGATGGTCTTCAGGATCCTCAGTCAGCGTCGCAGCAGCCACCATCCCCTTTGCCTCGAAACCATTACCGCACCCTAATTCGAGTATCCTCACCGGGCAGCCTTTGGGAGCGGAATAACCAACCTCATCCAGAAGACGCTTTGATCGCCTATAGAATTGATCGCTGATTGCTCCAGGTCCAAGGCCTACGTGCGCGGCTTTATTGCTCTCCTTTAGTTTTATGACAAATTCGCCTGGACTGATCGGCCCTTTGTCTGTGGAAAATAGATCTAGTTTAATATCCAGAATTTTCTTATCCCACATCCAGGGGGAGACTTCATTTCTTACGGCGTCTTTCCATTGTTCATCCGAGCTCAGGCGTTCGGGAAATCTGTCTATTACGGCTTTTAACCCGCCTATCCTGTCCATCCAGCTAATAAATTGCCTTGGCGTGATCTCCCCGTCGCCTGGCCTATCTCCCAATTTTTGGACGAAATACTCAAGGACTTCAGGATACATGCGGCCTAGTGACATGGCTTCCTGACCCTTCTTTATGGCGTAGGCTTTCTGCTGATGAAGGACTGCGGCATAAGCGGCATTCTCGAAACCTTTTTTTGGAGACTTTTTGAAATTCTTGACAAATTCATCAAGAACCATTTTGGTATCCGTCGGAAGCTTGGCGCGGTTTAATTGTCTCAGGATTTCCATAGCCGCAGCATGAGGGTTTTCGATTTTGCCTGTAAGGGCTGCTTCTATTTC
>CAIYYO010000012.1 GCA_903930485.1 Methanobacteriota archaeon | reverse complement strand
GGAACGTAATGCGGAGACAATACCTCCATATTACGGAAGATCTTCTGATCTTTCAGTTCCTCGTCGAATATGTTTTGCACCATTCTAGGCAATACCCCGTATATAATTGGAAAACTGCGGTAATATAACAAGATTAATTATATCAATCTTTGCCCGACTCAAAACCTCGTACGGTTTTAGAGGTGCCTTTTGCCTTTATTTAAAGCAATGATTCGTATATATTAAATTATAAGTTACTATAAAAATAGGTCATAAAAAAAGACAGGTTTTTAAAATGGTTCTTAAAGATATTTTCGGAAAAAAGGAAAAGGTCAGAAGTCATGGAGACGAGATTGACATCGAAAATTATCTTTCCGACCTGAGCATCAGGGAAGGCAAGATCATCGAGCGCGAAGACGTGACTTACGTCAAGCCCATAGACCTTGACAGCGAAGGTAAAGGGATAGGAGTCGTCATAAAGGAGCTTGAAAAAGGCAACGTCGTCGTGCTCAACATAAAGCACGTTCTGAGCAACAAGATACTGGTCCGAAACATCGTAAAAGAGCTGAAAGACACTGTCGAAGACCTTGACGGAGACATCGGAAGGCTGTCCGCAGAAAAACTCCTCCTGGTGCCTGGCGGGATAAGGATAGTCCATAGGTCCGCCCATAGGGAAGGAGAGGAAGTAAAAGAATAAAAAACCTTCTATTTCTTTCTATTAATCGAATCTCATCCTTTCTCGAATACCGTCTCATTCGGGAATACGGTTATACCCCTGTCTGTTATCTTTATCGGCCTGATGTGCTTGTCGAAGTCGCTGCCCCTCATCTTCTCAATGCTTAATGCGTGGATTATCTCCCCGCGGCTCTCTATCTTGTGCAGCTTTATTATCCCGCTCGCGAGCGACTGCTCCATCAGGTTCATCGAAGACTCGGTGCTGGTCAGAAGCGATGTAGCCTCGGACTTGAACAAAAAGTTCATCAGCGACAGGAGACCGCGCCTCATCTGGAAATCCTTGTCGTAGAGCATTTTTACGCTCGTAACCGAATCGACGACTATCCTTTTGGGCTTGAGGACCTTAATCCGGTCCCACATCGTCTTGATCAGGTTGTCTAACGTGAACTCCGGGGGATTCATCAATGTATCTGCGCGCAGGACCCACCTCTCGCTTCCAAGCTCCTGGGCGGTGTCGAGGATCTTCATCTGCGACATGTCCCACCCGAAGACGGCCATGTTCTGGAGCAGTTCCTCCTTAGCCTCTTCAAGGGAGACGTAAAGGACTTTCTCGTTGTTCTTTATCCCCTCGAACAAGAATTGCGTCGACAGAACGGATTTGCCTGCGCCCGGAGCGCCCATCACCACATAAGGCCTCCCAGCTATTAATCCCCCGTTGAGCATCTCGTCAAGCCCTCCAATCCCAGTCTTAACCCTTTCCATGAATATCACCTATGTAATAACCTTTCATTTCTTCTTATAAATACTTTACATTTCTCAGAAGTCGAACCTGCGAACCTCTGAATAGGCCGGACCCTGCCTGCCGAGAACGCTTTCCATAAGGCTCATGCCCGAAACAGTGAATGAACCGAATAAACGACTGGAATATTCATCAAGGACATCGTTGAACCCTTTCTTGTCCCGCATATGCTTGATCCTTGCGATTGTATAATGGCAGGTGAAACGATCATCCCTCTCAAAACCAAAAGGCAGCAAAGAATCGTCTACCTTTGAATGCAGTTCCAGGAACGCCGCGCAGCCCGCATCGACTCCGGCCCAGAGCACCTTCGGATTGCTCCTCGATGGGAACACCCCCAGGCCCTTGATCGAAGCCTCAAAAGGCTTGACCCGGACTTTCTCCAGAGAGGCAACGATGTCGCCCACCTTTCCAGGAGATATTTCCCCCAGGAATTTCATAGTCAAATGGATGTTCCAGGGCTTAACGAATTTATAGTCTCCCAACTCCTTCACAGAGGCCTGCACGGCCGCTAGGCCCGTCCGTACATCTGTCGGACAAGCAACCGCTATAAAAGCGCGCATTCTACTATTATATAGTCCCGCATCAGTATTTAACAAAGCGGGATACGAAGGTGCCGACATGTTTCCAGGAGGGATGAATCCAAAACAGATGAAGACCATGATGGCCCGGATGGGCATCAAGTCAGACGATATCGAAGCGACCTCGGTCGTAATACATTCGACCGGAAAAGACATAATCATAGAGAACCCGGAAGTGGTCAAGCTGACCATGCAGGGCCAGCTGATATTCAACATAACCGGTGGCAAGATCAAGGAAGAGACTTCTGCCGAAGAGCCCGAACCCGCGACCGAGATCTCGGAGGAAGACGTCAGGATCGTCGCAGACCAGACCGGCGTAAGCGATGACGAGGCAAGAGCGGCACTGGTGGAATCCAACGGCGACCTGGCCGAGGCTATAATGAAGCTTAAAGGCTAATAGATAGTATCTATTCGTTAAATCCATTATTTGAACAATATTTATATACTTTATACCAATATATACCTATGTGCGGAATTGCAGGCTATATCGGGGAGAGAAATGCTCCAGGAATATTATTCGACATGCTCAAAAAACTGGAGTACCGCGGTTACGATTCTGCAGGAGTTGCCTGTTTTTCCGGGGGAAAAGTCATTGTTTCCCGCGGCAAAGGCAAGGTCGACGAAGTCCGCAAGAAGTCCAGGATAACTGAGATCAAATCCACCGTCGGCATAGCACACACCCGCTGGGCGACACACGGCGAACCTTCGGACGAAAACTCACACCCGCACAGCGACTGCACGGGCCAGTTCACCGTATGCCACAACGGGATAGTCGAGAACTACAAGGAAATACGTGTAGAGCTATCGAATAGGGGGCACAAATTCCTGTCGCAGACCGATACCGAAGTGATACCCCACCTTATAGAGGAATTGTATTCCGGCGACTTCGAAACGGCATTCGTTTCCATGTTGAAGAAACTCAAAGGCAGCTTCGCTCTCGTCGCAGTAGACTCGAATTCCCCTGACCGGATTTTGGTCGCAAGAAAGGAAAGCCCGCTCATAATCGGGGTAGGAAAAGGCGAGAATTTCATCGCATCGGATACGCCCGCAGTCCTCGCAGATACCAAGAAAGTGATAATACTCGAAGACATGGAGTACGGCATAGTGAAGAAAGACGGCGTTTTGATAAAGCGCCTCGATACTGGTATTCCGGTAGACAAAGAAGTCCACGACATCAAATGGGACGTAAAGGCCGCGGAAAAGGATGGATACGACCACTACATGCTTAAAGAGATATTCGAAGAGCCTGCCGCAGTGAAGAACGCGCTGAGAGGGCTTGAAAACATAACCGCCACTGCGAAGAAACTCTCCAAATACGAACGCATCTACATCGTAGCCTGCGGAACCGCTTCGTACGCCGGGCAGGTCGGAAGATACGTGTTCGAAAGATACGGCATATCCGCCGAGGTAGTGATCGCATCGGAATTCCGCTACTCTACGATCAACACAGTAGACAAAAAATGCGCAGTGATAGCTGTATCCCAGTCAGGCGAGACCGCAGACACACTCGCGAGCGTAAAGGAAGCGAAGAACCGCGGGGCATACATAATCAGCGTAGTCAACGCAGTCGGCTCATCTCTTACACGCATGACGGACGACAACATATACACGTATTCAGGGCCGGAGATCGCAGTCGCATCCACCAAGGCATACGTAGGCCAGGCGACGACGCTAACGCTCCTCGCACTATCGGTAGCAAAAGAAAAAGGCAAGATAACAGAGGCATACCAAAACGAGATACTCGACGACTTGTACGCGATGCCTGACAAGATCAACTCAATACTGAACTCAAGGGAGAAGATAAAGAAGCTCGCAGCAGAACAAAAAGACTGTAAAAGTTTCTTCTATTTAGGCAGAAGGCTCAATTATCCGACAGCACTCGAAGGCGCGCTGAAACTTAAAGAGATCAGCTACATACACGCAGAGGCATATCCCGGCGGAGAGCTGAAGCACGGACCCCTTGCGCTCCTTGAAAAAGGCGTAACTGTGATCGCGGTCTGCCCCAACGACGACTTGAAGGAAAAGATGGAGAGCAACATGCAGGAAGCCCGTGCAAGGAAGGCCACGCTACTGAGGGTCGCCGAAGACGGGGAATTCACAGTCCCTGTATGCGACCCGGTGCTCTCGCCGATCCTCTACGTCGTCCCGTTACACCTGTTCGCATACTACTTGTCGACGAGCAAGGGGATCGATCCCGACAAGCCGAGGAACCTGGCGAAGTCGGTGACGGTGGAATAGACCTTGCTAGGGCGGGAGGAGCGTAAGCGACCGACCAAAACCGGGCGTAGTCGGCGACTGTTGATTAACTGTTTCTCATTTAGCCAATATTGAAGTGATGAAGGCACCGAAAACAAGGGCAAAGAAATAGGCAAACCAGTCAACGATTCCAAAAAAGAACAGAACGACAAAGGAAAAAACAAACGCACCCGCCAGCACGCCAGTACGGTGACCCGCTGCCAATCCGATCAAGAACCCGACGAAAAGCGTTATCGTAAGAGGCATATAAATTAATGTGAAGGGACAAAATAAAAGACTTTTTCTGACGCCTAATATAAGAACGTAATCGAATTATATACTTGGCATGATGAGACCCAATAACTCAGTAATCGTAATGCAGGACGGGACTGTCGTCGAGGGGATCGGCTTCGGCGCACAAAGCACCACCGAAGGCGAGGTCGTCTTCAACACCTCGATG
>CAIYYO010000011.1 GCA_903930485.1 Methanobacteriota archaeon | reverse complement strand
TACCCGAACCCGTAAGGCGCCATCACATACCCCATCTGCTGGAAATAGATGTAGATGTCCATCGCGGTCTTGAGCGCGCCGTCTTCGTGCCCGTCGACGAAGATCCCGGCGACTTTTCCGGCCGTCAGGCTCTTTTTTCCGAGAAGGCAGACGTTCTGGATGCACGTCAGCCTGTCCAGGAAATCCTTCAGTCGCGCAGACATGTTGTTCCAGTTGATCGGCGAAAGGATTAGGACGGCCTTTGAATCGACGATCATCTCGTGCAGTGCCGGGGCGTCGTCAAGCTGATTGCGGCAGGGGTATGTGCAGGCCGAATCCCTCATGCTGTAGCAGCACCAGCAGTGGTCTATCTCCAGCTCGCACAGATTGAAGCGCCTGTAGCTTGTGCCGGATTTTTTCAGCGCTTCCTCAGCCTTGTCTGCGATGTAGCTGGTGTTGTGCGCCTTATGAGAGCTTCCGTTTATCAGCAAAACGTCGAACTTTTTTCCGTCGTATAAAAGTTTGTCCTTATCAACGTCCTTGACGAAATTCAAGGAATTGCTGCTGCACTGCGGGCATTCCTCGGGCGGGGTTTCGCCGGTGTGGATGAAGCCGCAGGTAGTACATCTCCAACGCTTCATTTTTTCTGATTATTTGCAGGAGGGTACTTGATCGGCCCCCTTGAGCAGTAATAAACGCGTTTGTGCCCCTTTATATCCTGCACCGGGCAGCCCGGGCACAGGCATCCTTTTTCCTTTCGTATTTGTTTGCTCTTTCCTACGAATTCCTGGCAGAAATCTTTCTCTCCGCATTCTATATAGGTTGGGCATCCGAGGCAGTTGCACGTGTAATCGAGCTTCGCCTCTTCGTTCAGGGTACTCAAGTCCTTCATTACAAACACGCAAGATACTTCGGCCTTTAAGCCGAGGAGCACCTTGCGCTTACACCTCCTTTTAAGTATTTTGGCATTTTGCGTGTTTGTATATCACATACTCCGGCCTTGGGGCCGGAGTTGTTGATTTTCGGCTCTTATAAATATTAGGGGACATAGATAAATACGACTTACAGGCACTGTAAAATGAAAATCTGCGCCCTTTTTTCAGGCGGAAAAGACTCTGTGATGGCGGCCCACAAAGCGTTGCAGAACGGCCACCAGGTCAAAGTGCTGCTGACGATGGTCCCTAGGAGGTCTGACAGCTATATGTACCACGTCCCGAACATCGAATTGACAAGATATTCCGCAGAGGCGCTCGGAATCCCGCAAGAGATTCGGCAAAGCGTCGGCAAGCCGCCGGAAGAGAACGCCGACCTTGAAAAAGCATTGACAGAGGTCAAGGAAAAGCACGGTATCGACGGAGTATGCGCCGGGGCCGTGGGCTCGAAATATCAATACAACATAGTCGCTGACATCTGCAAAAGACTGGACCTCGAAGTCTACGCCCCATACTGGCAGACCGACCACGAAGCACTCATCAAAGAGGCGCTGGAAGCAGGTTTCGAGATAATCATCGTCGGAGTAGCAGCATACGGCCTCGACGACTCCTGGCTGGGAAGACAGTTGGACAACAAGGCGCTTGAAGACCTGAGAAAAGTCCGCAGCATATTCAGAGTAGACATAGGCGGCGAGGGAGGAGAATACGAGACGTTCGTCTACGACGGACCAATTTTTAAGAAAAGAATAGAGGTTCTTGAGGCACGGAAGACCTGGGACGGCGTCCGCGGCGATTACGTCATAGGCAAGGTCGCGCTCAGGGATAAAAAGCTATAACAGCTTCAGTATTCTTAGAGCCAGGTGCGCGGCATTAGCCCCGTTGTCGATGCCAACGCAAGCGACCGGGACTCCGGCCGGCATCTGAACGATCGACAGCAGCGCGTCCATGCCACTGAGCTTGGCCGAGACCGGCACGCCTATCACCGGCTTATCCGTGAGCGCGGCGACAGCCCCTGGCAGGGCCGCAGACAGGCCGGCTATGCAGATGAACACCTTTGCGTCCGAATCCTTCACCAGCTTCTCAAGCCGTTTAGGCTCCCTGTGGAAGGAGCATATTTCGGTCTCGTACCCGGCCTTTGCTTCCTGGAGGACCGCCTCAGTCTTCTCTACTATGCCTTTATCGGACTTGCTGCCAGCGATGATTAATATGTCTGCCATGTTAATTATTTAAAACGAAGATGATAAAAATCGCGTTGATCGGCTTCGGCCGCATGGGCAGGGAGATCCTGAAGCAGTCGGTCGTGGACGGGCTGAAGGTTGTCTGCGTCGTGGACGCGCCCGGCAGCGCACTTATCGGGAAAGATGCCGGGAGCCTGGCAGGCATCGAGCCGATCGGCGTTTTGGTGACGGGTTCAGAAGGATTGTCCAAGGACCTGGACAGGTGCAAGCCCGACGTCGTGATGGATTTCTCCAGCCCGCAGGCCAGCATGAAGAACTCGAAGACTGCGGCCGAGAAAGGGCTCGCCCTGGTCATCGGCACCACCGGGTTCACGGATAAGGAGACTGCGGCCCTGAAGGAGCTCGTGAAGAAAAACGGGGTCGGCGCCGTCGTTTCCCCCAATATGAGCATAGGCGTAAACGTGTTTTGGAAGCTTGTCGAAAGGGCCGCTTCGATGCTGCCGGACTACGACATAGAGATCATAGAAAAGCACCACCGGTTCAAGAAGGACGCTCCTTCGGGCACGGCCCTGAAGACCGCGGAAGTGATAGAGAAATGCCTCGATAGGCAATTAGGCACGGACGCAGTCTACGGAAGGAGCGGCCTCGCAGAACGGAAAAAGAACGAGATAGGGATACATGCTATCAGGGCCGGAGACATCGTCGGAGAGCATACTGTTCTGTACGGCACACTCGGCGAAAGGATCGAGATAACGCATACAGCCCAATCGAGAGCCTCGCTCGCGAAAGGCGCTGTGGAAGCAGCCAAATACGTGGAAGGCAGGAAGGGATTCTACGACATGGAAGACGTGCTGGGTCTGAAATAGGATAGCCGACAGAATACGCTTAAACTGATTCTTCGTCCTCTTCGCCGTAATTGCAGTTGCCGTCGTCGTAATATTTGCAGTTCTTGCAGCATTTACTTTTATCGTCACACAAGCCGTACTCCGGACAATCTTCGCAACACATAATGTTATCAATTATGAACTAACGGATATATAAATGAATATTTTATTCAATACCAGCCGGACGTTTTTTTCCTCTCCGGGCGCGCGGAAGACCCCCATCTCGTGACCTCCAACCCGGAAAGAAGCTTATCGGGATCGGCTCTGTCGCGCGATTTCTTGACTAGGCGCATCGGATGATCGGTCAAGGCTTTTCTTGCAAGGTCAGCGTCCATTCCCAGCGACAACCCGACCGATAACAGGTCCCGCGGAGACCGTATACAATTGATATCCTGCGCGCCCGTCGTTATTATCAACGGCGTCCCGTATTTCTTTGCGAGCATCACGTTCTGCCTCATCCGTCCCATGACCTGGCTTCTGTACATGCCGTAAGAGTTAAGGAGTTCGGCAAAATTTATCTCGAGGGCTATGCATTTCTCGGCCATGAAGCGCGCGGTCACGTGGTCTATGCCTGAATTTTTCTGGTCCGTGAGGTCTTTTCCCGATACCTTCTCAGGATGGCACAGGACGTCGACCTCCCAGCATTCCGAAGCCGCGCGATTGATTTCGTCAACGCCGCCTTCCACCAGGATGATGTCCGCACCCGCCTGAAGAGCCATGCGAGCCTTATCCTGAACCGAGGAGGGATCCTTGGCCACGACTTTTGCTCCCGCAAGAACCGTGAGACTCCATCCATCCTTTAATGCTTCGATCTGCTTTCGAAAATCCGGAAACCCTGGGTTGAAAACACTCACAAGGCAGACCCCTGACCAGCCGAAACGTTGCGCCTGGTCGAGGTTTTCGCGCAAACCCTGCGCTTCGATATGCAAGTCAAAGAATCTTGTATCCATGTTCATCGGTTAAGCCGTTCCAAAACAAACATATAAAGGAAAACATTCATAAATGATAGTAGTTACCTTTAAAAAAGATGAAAAAAAACCTGACAATCTTTTTGACAATCGTTCTTTTACTCGCAATCCAGACATACGCAGACACTGCCGCCGAGAAAGATAAGTGCGTTCAGAAATGCACGGGCTGGGGTTATATCGGGGGCAAATGCATGGGTACAACCGCAACATATGCATGCGGTGCCAGCGGCAAATGCAACGAGTACAAGAAATACGAAGAGCTCAATGGAGGCGAATCCGTGGACGGCTCAGGAGCAAACAAGTGCGGAGTATTGGACGTTGGCGGAGGCATTACAGACGTATGCGCGTTCGCACCCGACACCGGGGCATTCTTCTGTTACAAGGAAATAGACTGCACCGCGAACGGAGCCGACTGCACGAGCAAATGCGGTAGCAACTGCGGCGCCGAATGCGTGGGCAAGACCAAATGCGAGGATTATACGGACAAGGCAACCTGCACCGGCAACGCCTGTAAATTCGGGGACAAATCGACAAGCGCATGCAAATGGGACGATACTACAAAATGCACTGCGAACTCCGTGACCACACCTACGACAGGAGGAGGCGGAGATACCGGAAGCGACGTCATCGCCAAGATTAAGGAAGCCGTGAAGAACCTCGCATGCACGATCTATGCCATCATCTATTACACGGCCACGGGATTCGTGGCGCTTGTCCTGCTGCTTTCGGGAGTTAAATGGATGACCTCCGACGATACCGGCGGCAGGATAGAGGCCCGCAGGAGGCTCAGCTATGCGATTGTAGGTTTGATCGTGATCATACTCGCTTGCCCGTTGATCAACTTCTTTTTCGCCGGCACCGACCTGGTCAAGAAGGGGCCGTGCGACTGCGGGAACCTGCCGTTCACCGGGGGCGGGCCCGGGCCGACTCCCAACGGAGTGTGCAGCGCTGATGAAAAAACTATTGGAGTGCCTAATTCGGTGCGTTGCGACGTGAGCACCGACTGCGCCACGTACGACAACAGCGGGTGCAAGCATTACTGCGGGGGTCGGCACATATGCTTTGGTAAGAAGAACGTCGGGGAGGATTGCGATCCTAAAGAGCTCTATGACGTTAATGAACAGAATACGAAGCGGGGATTGATGTGCATGTCCAATGAATGCTCGAACGGCAAATGCCAGAATAATCCTAGCTGCACCTCGTCTGCCACAGTCAGCTCGAGCGAATACTGTGGAAGTGACAATTACCCCAAGGATAAGAAAAAGGGTGAGGGAGATTCTTGCGGCGCATCCGAAATAACATCCCCCGACAATCCTGACTTGATATGCGCGAGCAACTGGTGCACTTCAGCGGGCTGCAGGCCGTATGGACAATGTTGGACTGCCTTGGACTGCGAGAGCTCATTCCATTACGGCAGCAGCCGCTTCTGCAACCCGAGCATAAACCCGTGGTCATGCGAAATAAAAAGAGGAACGGGTAAGGCTTGCAAGGCAGGTGATGAAGTCAACAGGAACGCGAACAAGGTATGCCAGTCCAACAGCTGTTTGAATGATAAATGCACTTAAAGGATTTACTGTTTTTTCATGACCTGGGCTCGAGCAGCGTCAGTGCATAGTCGTCGGTCAGATACTCGCACGCCGCCTCTCTCAGGTCTTTTTTGGTTAGCTTCTTTATGTATTCCTCTTTTTTCCTGTAGTCGTAGGGGATGCCGTATATCTCGGTTTCGAGGAGCGCCATCGCCCGCTCGGTTATGTGCTCTATTTGGTCGTCGTATCTGGAGATCATCAGTGTCTTTATCCCGTTGAATTCCCGGTCCGGGACTTCGTTCTCTTTCAGGTCCTTGAATATCCCGAGTATCACTTCCTTCGCTTCCTCGGTCTTTTTCGGGTCGAAGCCGTCGACGTGGGTTATGAACATGCCTTCCTCGCCGACCGGGTAATAGAAGCTGCCGACGGAGTAGCCGATGCCTCTCTTGTCCCGCAGCTCCTGGTACATCCTCGACGAAAGCCCTTCGGAGAGGATGGCGGATATCAGTTCCAGGGAATGC
>CAIYYO010000010.1 GCA_903930485.1 Methanobacteriota archaeon | reverse complement strand
TTGCCGTGGTCTTTGTTGAGCTCAATCAAAAGCTGCATGATCGTCGCGCCCGTGGCCGAGTCGAGGTTGCCTGTAGGCTCGTCGCCTAGTATGATCATCGGGTCGTTTGCGAGGGCTCTTGCGATGGCGACTCTTTGCTGTTCTCCGCCCGACATCTCGGTGGGCCTGTTTTTTCCCTTGTTTTCGAGTCCTACGCTTTTCAGGAGTTGCTGAACTCGCTCATGTCTTTCTTTTCTGCTTTTGCCTGCGAAGCGCATCGTGAGTTCGACATTCTCGTACGCGGTCATTCCCCTGAGGAGGTTGAATTGCTGGAATATGAAGCCCAGCTTCCGGTTCCTGAGCCTTGCACGGTCGTTGTCTCCCATCTTCGACAAGGCGTTGCCGTCGACATAAACCTCACCGGACGTAGGAGAGTCCAAACAGCTTATCAGGTTCAGGAGCGTGGATTTTCCCGAGCCAGAGGACCCGATTATGCTTATGAAGTCTCCTTGGTTTATCGTAAGGTTGACGCCCTTAAGGGCTTTGTATTCGTTGACCTGTCCAAGGTTGTATGTCTTGTAAAGGTCGACACACTTTATCGCCTCGTCATTCATAGCGCAGCACCTCTATGGGGTCGAGCCTTGACGCGCTCCATGCGGGATATATGCCTGCGCCTATTCCCAGGACGAGGGCGAAACCCATTCCTAGGGCTATCAGGTCTATCGTAAGGAGCGGCTGAAAGCTTGATATCTGTGGTATGATGTCAACCGACAAGTATCCCAGACCGAGTCCCGCAAGGCCTCCGATAACGCTGAGTATCGCCGATTCCTGTATGACCTGGAGTAGGATCGTCGTAGTCGTAGCGCCTATGGCTTTCATCACGCCTATCTCCCTGCGCCGTTCCATGACCGACATTATCATAGTGTTCATGACGCCTATGCCTCCGACTATTATGGATATTCCGGCTATTCCGTACACGGCGGTCTGTATCTGAGCGAGGCTGGCTTCAAGCTGCCGTATTATCGTTATCGAGGACATCGCCCGTACGTCGCTGAATAGGTCGCCTATCGTCGTGGTCAGCCCTTCCACGAGGCTCACGTCCGTTGCCTTAACGCGCAGGTCCTGCACAGTAGTCTCCCCGGTTATTTCCTGCATCGTGTCAAGGGGCACGTAAAAGGAGCCGTCAATGGTCGAGTCTCCGGTCTCGTCAAGGATCCCGACAACGTCGAAATAATAGATCTTCGCATTCGTCTTGTTGGAGTTCCTGGGAGTGTAATCGTATTCTATCTGATCCCCTACGTTCAAGGCCTGGTTTGTCGCAGCCGTGGAGCCGAGGAGCACTACCTCTTTAAGTGAATCCGAGCTGTCGAGTTTCCTGCCGTCGGACGTGTCTATATCGGTGCTTACTACTGAGTCCAGATCATCCGGTTTTATTCCTGTGAAGGTGATCGAGGTTGTGCCTCCGCCTCCTCCGCCTCCGAAACCGCCGCCCCCGCCTCCTCCGATTCCAGGTATGCGCACTCCTCCGCCGACGAATCCCCCGCCGAATCCGCCTCGCACTGTTCTGGATATACGGTAAGTAGCGACCGGTATTGCGTACTCCACTCCGGGAAGGCTTTGTATTCCCTGTATTGTGTCGTCGCTTATCCCGACCGTGTCATCCGTTGCCGATACCTGGATGTATGCTGCGCTGCTCGCGAACTGATTTTGTATCTGCGCCGAAAGGCCGGCTCCTATGGACCCGAGGGCCAGTATCAGGCCTATGCCCAGTGCTATCCCGAGTATCGTCAGGAAGCTTCTGGTCTTATGCCGGAATACGTTCTTCGCCGCTAGGTCTATCATTTTTGGAGGATTGGATCAACTTTTCCGCCAGCTTATTTCTTCTTCCTGCGCTTGTAGAGTTTGTATCCCACGAATAAAACGATGAGCGCGCCCGCAGCGTACAGCCCCATTGTCGTGTAGTCGGTTCCTCTGCTGGTTGTACCTGTCCGTCCATTCGTAGATGTGCCGGTCCTGCCGCCAAGGGTCACCATCTCTCTTTGCGTCAGTCTCTGGTTGTTCTCTCCGCTGTATTCCAGGACGAGCGTCGCAACGCCGCTGCCGCTTGCTCCGGTGAAGGCGAAGGTGCTGTCTTTTCCTGCGGTTATGGCCGATTTGTAGACAACGTAGCTCTGACTGTTAGCAGCATCTGTTCCAGCGTTGAAGCCTCCCTGCCTTGAGCCGTTAAAGCCCTGGCCACCTTGCGCTCCCGACGCACCGCCGGTTGCTCCCCCAGAAGTCCTGTTTCCGCCTTGTCTGCCGGCACCAAAGCCAGTAGTGGAGTTGCTTGCAGCATTTGGGATTATCAGAGTAGCTTTAACCGAGCTCGCATCCCTCGAACCAAGGTTCGCGACGTCAATCCTTGGCGTACCTGTCGAGGCGTCGACGTTTATTACAGAGAGTATAACGGTTCCTGCAACGTTAATACCTATGGTTTTTTGGGTTGTGTAAATCATTCCCCCTACGTGATAGGTTATCGTCACAGGCATGGTGTACGTCTGCGTGGCAGCTCCGAAACTGATTGATAGAGGGAACATCACATTGACTTCCTTCCCGGCTTCGACCGTCCCTATGTATTTCTCCAGGGTATCCATCGGAGCGAACGGGTCGCTTGCTCCCAGGGCAACGGTAGTATCGTCTGCGTTCGCGCCACCAACATTGTCCAAAGTCAGCGAAACGTTCACCGTAGAACCCGGACCAGTCGGGTTATAGCTGATGTCCACCAATTTGAAGTCTACTCCAGCATCTTCCACGTTCACTCCGAAAGAAGTATCCAGCGAGGACTTTGTACCGGACTGATCGGTGTAAGTCAGGGTGAGGGTTGACGTGCATGCACCTGAAGTGGTCGGTTTTACATCGTAGGTCAGCTTGAAATCCGCGTTATCGCCCACGTCTCCTATGTTTTGCTGAGCCGAACCGATCACGGTGATGCATGTTGAGGACAATTTTGCCTGAAGGTCTTTCACGCCCTCCTTCACCGTTCCGTCGAGTACTAATTTGTCTGCCGTATCCTTGTAGTAAGTCGTCTTCGAGGGCGTTATCTGGAATGTAGGATTAGAGTACACCCTGATGGGTATTTGCCAGTTGACTATCTGATTGTTCTGACTGTCGCCGTCCGCGAAGAAGCCGTCGAAGCTTATCTGCGCCGGGATTATCACTAGACCTGTCGGCGCGGAATTGTCTATCCTTACGACGGATTGTATGCTCTTCGATTCGCCGGAATCCATGTGGCCGATAAATTGTTTTGAATCGGTGTGCACGGCGCTTGTCCCTGGGAGATAGACCTGAACGTTCTCTGCAGACATCCCTCCGGTGTTCTTTATTGTTACTGTAAGCACTCCCGAGTCTCCGCGGCCCAGGTTAGAGTCGAGAGATGTCTGGGAAAGGTCGACTATCATATTAGTGGCTTGAGAGTTCGTAGCCGTGTTTGATTGAGATGGTGTTGTTGTTCCAGTGCTTGCCGCCGTAGCCGCCCAGGCCAAGGAAGCCAAGGACGTTATACATAGAAAAATAAATGTATTCAATAATATCTTTTTTACCCCTTTATTTATGTTATTCATTCTTTATTCACCTTTTTTAAGCTTAGACTTCCAATAATCGTATGTTACTATTCGATGAAACAGCTAATAAGTCAGTACTGAAACAAACTGAAACAATGTAAAATGAATAGGAAATATACAATAATAATGGTTTTATCGTTTATATATGGAGGCTTCTTACTGACGACATATGTCTTGACGATGTACTCGGTCCTCATGAAAGAAGACGTTCCAGGACCTTTCGCCCTGCTGGTAGACCAGAGAGTGTCAAGCCCCAGAGACCAGAGAATGGGTCCAAACAGCCAGGAAAACACGAGTTTGAACGTTTCATCTACACCGGAAACATTGAACGAAACAACCACCAGAAGGGCTAATGGCACATTCCCACGGGCGACAACCTACCAACGCTCAATCGACCCGATAGAAGCCGTCACATCTCCGTTCATGCTTTTCGCATTGATCGGCGGTATAATATGCATCACGAACGGACTGGCCGTCAGGCAGCTCACACATGAGAAAGAGATCAAAAAAGCAAGGGCCGAACTTACGGAACTATTGTTAAATCCTGAAGAAAAACATGTTATCAGCGAGCTCCAGAAAGCAGGCGGCGAGCTGACCCAGAAGAACCTGACCGATCTCACAGGCTACAGCAGGGTTAAAAC
>CAIYYO010000009.1 GCA_903930485.1 Methanobacteriota archaeon | reverse complement strand
GACGCGGCTGTTGAAGGAGACGGAAGAATGATCCCGGCGATCACGACCGCGAATCTCCTCGCCTACTGCCTGCAGGTGGCCGCTCTGAATCATCCTCTGTTCAAGGTGACCGAGGTGCAGTTCCGGGTGGTTGGCGGCAAACCAGACGAGATCATACCAGTCCCGCCCTTTCACCCTCCTCTTCCAGCGTCGGCATAGGACAGCGTGCATTTTGCCGGCAAAGAGATTGGGAAGAGTAAAGGTCCTCACCGAAAAAGGGATTGGCTGAAGAACGAATTTATTTTCGGTATCGAACCCCGGCGGAGGGTCAGTATCAACCTCGATCTTTATCTTTATGACCTGGCCTCGCGGGATTTTCCCGACCAGCTCTTCGGCAGTCTCTATCGCCAATAACTGTTTTAGGGTGTCCGCCTTGAGAAATGCAGACTGGACAGGACTTTCGACAACTTTCTCTTTTGTCTCTATGGAGACGTCAAAACCGAAGGATGCAATTTCGCGTTCCAGGGCATGCATATAGCGGGAAATGGCAAAATCCGGAGTGGGCGTCAGCAGGGAAAAGTCCAGATCTTCCGAAAAGCGCTCCATTCCGTACAGTATTCTTAACGAAGTGCCCCCGTAGAAGGCGGCCTTCTCGAAGAACTTGGCCCGCCACAGGCCGAGAAGAGCAAGTTCCTGAAGGATCTCCCGGAGAGCCCTTACGTGGTCTTCGGTCGTTCGGGCCTCGTATCGACTGAGCATCCGGACAATTGCGCTATTCATGGCTTACCTTTCTCGAATGGCGAATGAGACTGCCCAGGAGCCGAATCTTCCTTGACCGGTAGCGTTCCCCCACAGCATCCACGATATCGGCGTCCAACTTCTCCAAACTCTCAGGATCTATGCGGAGACTGGCCGACAGATACTCTTTCATCTCGCCTTGAGTGCGGATGCCGGTCCCACGATCATCGTAGATCTTATCGCACAGGGCCTTTTCGGGAATCGCTATCAGAAATGTCCGCCCATCGATTTCTGCCTGATCGATGCCGATCTGATAGGCCTTGAGAGGGACCATGCGGTATATGAACAGTCCCACGGGCGTATCGAAGCGCCGATTTCGACCGATAGTGACGGATGTTGCCGCCTCGACCCGCTCGGGTATCAGACCATGGTAGTGAAGGGCACAGTCAAGCGATACATAGGACGGGCCGTAGATCATGTTCGCCAGGACATCTCTCGAGAAAGGCCGCCTGGCGTATCTTTGCCCGAAAACGTAGATGCCCTTCTTCACTCTTATGATGACGCCGCGGCGAAGAAGCGCTGTTATCTTGTCCCGAGGACGTTCGTATCCTCTCAGGGCTCCTAAAAGGGCCTGATAGTCAAACTCCTCACCGGGTATGCTCCTTCTCAGTTCTTCGATGTCGATTGTCCCACCATCCTGACAACTATATAGCATATTTAGGCACAGTATGTCGACAGTCCTTAGACTTACCGTGCTGACATCGACATGATTCCTTGCATTAGCGGTCTTCGTCCGGACTCATTACTCATACTTACCTGCATGCAGATAAAATGACCTTGTTGCTTGGTTTCGTGAGGCGGCCGCCGAAAAGCAGTTGACAGGTACCGGCCTACCTGATAGCTTTTGTAGAAAAATCAGCAGGAAGGAGACTTGACAATGGAAGGCAGAGTCGCGAGGGTTACGGAAGTCGTCGCAGGTTCTCCGAAAAGTTTTGACGATGCAATCACTACCGGCTTCAAGCGGGCGACGAAAACCTTGAGAGGCATAACAGGCCTGAAGGTAAAGGACATGCGCGCGAAAGTTGAGGACGGGAAGATAATCGAGTACAGGGTGACACTGGAGGTCCTCTTCGTCTTGGAGAGCTGACCATACCAAGCCGCCTTCGTTTGTATACCCGGGCTCGGGACCAACTGCTTTAGCCGCGTACCCGGCCGGGTGCTACATGTGAACTCGGCATGGTAGTAGACGGCCGACGGAGTCCGTAAGTCTCCGGGCATCCTTTTATGTGCCACAGCAGCAGGCGCCCGTAGTATCCGTACCTCCTCCTTATAGCGCTACTCAAAAACAGGAAGGGAATAAGACAGGGGAGAAGCAGAAAGAGCACGTTCTTGATGACCCTGACCTTGATGAACAGGAGATAATAGAGTTCTCCGCGATGCTTTTTCATGAATTTGTAAAGGGAGATATTGTACTCAAT
>CAIYYO010000008.1 GCA_903930485.1 Methanobacteriota archaeon | reverse complement strand
CTCTTTATCCATTTTTTCAATTCATTGATGGGCTCTGCCGATAAGGTCTTTCAGGGACCGGTAACCGTTCACCTGCATGAAACGAGTAAGCTCGCCGCTGACAACATTGAAGACCTCCGGGCCCCTCTTCCATACGGCGGTGCCGATGCCCACTGCCGATGCGCCGGCCATCAGCATCTGCACCGCATCGAGGCCGGACTGTATCCCACCCATCCCGATGATGGGAACGTCGACCGTGTCATATATCTCGTAAACGCACCTTACCGCGACCGGAAGCACGGCCGGTCCCGACATCCCGCCGAACCTGTTCGAAAGCACCGGCTTCCCGGACGACAAGTCGATCAGCATCCCCGGGCCCAGCGTGTTTATCGCGGAAATGCAGTCAGCTCCAGCCTCTTCCACGGCCGCGGCTATGACCTTGATGTCAGGAACATTCGGCGTCAGCTTGACTATGAGAGGGATCTTGCTCGAATCCTTGACCTTCTCAGTAACAGCGGCAGCGAACCTGTGATCCGTGCCGAAGGGCTTGCCGTACTCGTCTTCGATGTTGGGGCAGGAGATGTTTGCCTCGATGAAATCCGGCTTGGCCTTGGATACCTGCGCCGCAACGAGACCGAATTCGTCTATGCTCCTACCGTAAAAGCTAGCGATAACGGGAACGCGAGACTCTTTCACTGCGCTTGTAAGCTCTTCGATGGACTCTTCAAGAGAAGGGCAGGACAATCCAACCGAATTCAGAAGGCCTCCGTTGACCTCGACGACCACGGGATTCTTATGGCCTTCGCGCCTCTGCGGCCCGATGGACTTAGTCGTGACCGCGCCTGCGCCCGATGCCGCGACGCGCTTCAGCGAAGCCGCCGTGATCCCCAGTATCCCAGCAGGAAGAACTGTTGGGTTCTCGAGACTCACAGATCTTAACGTAGCCCGTATGTCGGTCATTTTAACAAATAATTACGATTACGGCAATATAACGAACAAAAAGGAATAAATTACCGGGTGAAGGAAATGATAAGGCACGTGGCAATGTGGAAGCTCAAGGAACAGGCAGAAGGCAGGGACAAAAAAGAGAACGCGCGCGGGATAAAAAAGGTGCTCGAAGCCCTGAAGGGAAGAATAAAGGAGATAAAAAGCCTCGAGGTAGGCCTCAACTCCGGAGGAGACCCGGCGGCATGGGATGTCATCCTCGTAACCGAATTCGAAGACTTTACCGGCCTGAAGAAATACCTCGAACACCCGCTCCATAAAGAAGCCGCAGCATACGTGAACAAGGTCAGGGAGACGAGGGCCTCGATCGACTATGAGGCGTGATTTAAAAAGGAAAATATATGTCTAAACCAGTGAGGGAACAACAATGCTCGAATCATGCCAGGTTTGCGGTAAAAAAATTGCTTGCAGCTTCTTTGAGCACATAGGCAAGATAGGCTCCTCGATGTCCGAAGACTACGGAAGCGATAAGGTCAGCATGGGGGGCAAGTGCGGCTCATGCGGGAAGCTCTGCTGCAGCGACTGCTACCGGGAAGGCATGTGCCCTCCCCCGTAGGGGGAAGAAATACGGCGGTTCGATCCTCTGAATCGACTCGTTCCGGAAAAGAAAAAGCTGAAAGCATTTTATACTAGTAAATTAAAATATGAAACTATAACACTAATGCGATTACAAAGAATGGAAAAAGAACACAAATACAGGACATCTGCTATAGCGGCTCTTTCTCTTTTGGCGGTTTTTTTATTTATATTCTGCACGACCGCATTGCCCGACGACTCAATGAGCCTGAATTCTCCAGTGAACGAATACAATACCACAAACACAACACCAGAGTTCAACTTTTCGTCATCCGGCAACAATGAAACCTACAGTTGTACGCTTTACATCAACGAGACTGCATATGGTACCAACATGACAGTTTTGAATAACACCAACACGACGATAACAGCGAATTATTCTCTGGCTGATGGCAAATACACGTGGTATGTCAACTGCAGCAACGGCACGACACAGAATCAGAGCGCCATAAGGAATATCACGATAGATGCAAGCCCTCCTACGACTACTGCAAGTGCGATCATCGATTCCGGGTCTCAATACACCTTCAACACATGGACGAACTCTTCTGATGTGAACGTAACGCTGAACTGCAGCGATGGCCCTGGATTAGGATGCGACAAAACCCTGTACTGTCTTGATTCGGCAGATTCCTGCACGCCTAACGCATCCTACTCTGCCCCGATCAACGTGTCTACTCTAAACATTTCTTACATCAGGTACCTGAGCAACGACACTTTGGGCAATCCAGAGTCTGTCAAGAGCAAAACGATAAAGATCGACACCGTCGCCCCGGTAACGACGGCGTCTGCGGTTAAAAACGACAGCTCCATCTATTCATTTGGCGACTGGACGAATTCAAGTTATGCCAACGTGACCCTGCTATGCAACGACACGATGTCTGGTTGTGATAAGACTCTTTACTGCTTGGATTCGGTTGATTCCTGTACGCCTAATGTGACCTATTCCGCCCCAGTTCATGTGACTACGGTTAATGTCTCGTATATCCGGTACTTGAGCAATGACAGTGCAAGCAATTCTGAGACTGTTCAAAGCGAGACGATAAAGATCGAT
>CAIYYO010000007.1 GCA_903930485.1 Methanobacteriota archaeon | reverse complement strand
GTGCTGAAGCGTCGACCTTTCCTGCTTCAAGCGGGATATTAACTCGGTCGCAGTGCGTATCTTGTCCCATAGGGTTCGGACGGCTTCCTCAACCGGTTTTACGTCCTTCAAGACACTTATTTCTGTCGGGTGGTCGTTCACGTCGTCTTAGCTCCTACATTCGTAAGGTCGCGTTAAATTTATTGGAAACATTACGAATAATTTGCTGTAGAACCTTTTCCACTTCTTCCTGCGACAGGGTACGGTCCACTGCCTGAAATTCGAGCGCGAACGCGCAGCTCTTCTTCCCTGCCGCAATCTGATCGCCACGATAAATATCGAACAGCCCTATGGATGCGAGAAGGCCGCCCGCAGTACGGCGGATCTCTTCTGTCAATTCACCGACGCTGAGCGATTCATCGACCACTACCGCCATATCCCGCATTACTTGAGGATATTTTGCTAACGCTTTGTATCGCCGGCGCCGTTCGATATTTTTTTCCAGCGCCTCAAGAGAGATATCAGCGATTAAGACCTCCTGTTCGATTTCGAACAGCCGGAGAACTTTCGGGTCTGCCTTTCCGAGATAGCCCGCTCGTTCTCCATAGATATCAATAGATATCTCGTCCTGAGTTAAAGCTTTGGTAGTAGGATACGGAATAAATTTAATTTTGTCAAGAAAAATCTTTTCAAACAGGTCCTCAAGCTCCCCCCTGAGATCGAACAGGTCCAGAAGGCGGGTTTTCGTGTCAAAACCCACTGGCAACGCCATACCGCTCATGGCCAGAATAAGCCTGTTTTCTTCTATGTATCCCTTCAAACATCCCTTCTTCTCGGTTCCGGGTGCAGAAAGGTAGATCTTGCCCATTTCGAAGATCCGGATGTCCTTTACCCCATGGAAGAGGTTCTCACGAACGACCCTGAGGATGCTCGGTATGAGGCTGGTCCGCATCGTGCTCATTTCCACGCTGATGGGGTTCTTGACCTCCACAACGTTCTCGGAACCGTAGGCGGCCAGGGACCTCTCTTCCATGCTGTTCGTGATGATCTCATGAAAGCCCCGGCCCACAAGCCAGCCGCGGAGCATATCGGAGATGTCGGCCTCGGGAGCACGTTCACTGAACCTGAGCGTGGTCCTCGCATCGACCTCGATCCTGTCGTAACCATGAAGGCGGGCCACTTCCTCGACAAGATCGATCTCCTGCTCGATATCAGGCCGGAATGTCGGGACGTTGAATGAGACGGTCCCCTTCTTTGCGGATCTCGGCGCAGGCAGTATCCCGATCTTACCTAAAAGCCGCTTCACATTGGTCTCTTTAAGATTTGTCCCCAGTATCTCATTCATCCGTTGAATGCGCAGAGATACCTTCTTCGGGGCCTGCCTGACTGCGTAGACATCAATCGTATCTTTCAGGATCTCGCAACGGGTGAACTGCTGAATGAGGGCCGAGGCTCGGTTCACGGCCCATTCCGTGATACCGGGATCCGCCCCGCGTTCGAACCTCTGGGAGGCTTCGGTCGACAGGCCGAAGTGCTTGGATGTCCGCCGTATGCTTCTTGGGCTGAAATAGGCGCTCTCCAGGAGCACATTCACGG
>CAIYYO010000006.1 GCA_903930485.1 Methanobacteriota archaeon | reverse complement strand
GCTGATCGTTACCTTGGCGTTGGTGAGGGCGTTTCCGTCGCTCCCGGATACCGTTATTGTGACATCTTTTCCGACTTCCTGGCTGCTCGGGGTTACGTCTATCTTCAGCGACCCTTTTTCCATCACTTTTACGGTCTTAGTAGCGCTGTCGGCGTAGCCGTCTTTTGAGGCGATCACTTCGAAGGTTCCTACGTCATCTATCTGGAACGTCGAGATGCCTCCCGCATCGGTGGTGAATGTCAAAGGCCCGCCTGTCTTGCTTACGGTGACCTGTGCGCCAGCAACACCGCTGCCGGTCTCGTCGGATACTTTGACTCTTATATTCTGGCCTGCAGTAGCGTCGGAAGGCTCTATGCTCGATATGGCAAGCGAGTGGCTGGCGTCTATCGAGGCCGTCTCCTTGCAGTAGCTGCCGTCTTTTTCCCATGCGTCTATCTGGTAGGTGCCGTACGGGCTTTCAGTGAATTCTGAAGAGAGCGTCAGCTGCTTTATTCCGTTGTTGTCCGTCTTTGAGTTGTATGTCTGGTCATCCCTGCTCCACTCGGAAGCGTTCGCCAGGAGGGTGAATTTTACATTGATGTCCGACACGTCGTCGCCGTTTTCGTCGGTTACATGGACTTTTATGTTGTCCGAGATCTTGGGCTTTGAAGGGGTAACGTCCAAATTGAGCTTGTCTCCCTGGTACTTGATATCGGCATTGGCTGTCCTCTTGGCCTTGATGTCCCCTGATACGGCGACTTTCAGGGTCTTTCTGCCGCAGGAGTAAGCCATCAGGTTGCCCTGCCATAAGTCGTCCTGCGAGAAGTCGTCGGATTTGATGGTTATGTTCTGGTCTACGCCCGAGACAAAATCGAATGTCTTGGTCTTGTCATAAACGACCACGTCGCCCACGGATATCACCATCTCCACGTCTGAACTGTCCTGGTCCTTGTCAGGGTTTACGAAGTTTATATGAGTGTAGAACGTCGTTCCGACATTGACGACCAGAGAATCCGAGCCTGTGTCGTTCAATTTGTCCGAAAGGCTTACTTCGATGCTGTCCAGGTCAACTTTCGTCGCTGCTCCCATAAACGCCCCTAAAACAAGGAGGGCGGCCACTAATGCGGGAATTTTTAGATTCATTTTCTTTAGGTCAAAAATCGATAAAATAATATATATTATATTTGATACCAACAAGTATAAAAAGTTTTATGACCTGCCCAGAGCAGGTCATTTCCTTGAAAGGCTCGATCCTTCCTTTTTTTCGAAAAAAGACCCGGCCGGCTTTTTGTCCTTCGCCCGCGCATGCCGGTATTCAGACCTTTTTTTGTCAAGGATAGGGCTCTTCCTGAGGCCTGAGCTTCCCGTGCCCGAGTCGAAATAAGGCTCCCTGCTCCTGCCCTGTGGCCCGGACTGGACCTGGCCGCTTCCGGAAGAGCCTCGACCTTTTTTGTCTTTCCTGGGCGTGACATAGACTATGACCGACGCCAGCAAAGCAAGCAGGGCGATCACGACGAATATCACGAGCAGGCTCGATATCTCCCTTTGCTTGACTATCTTCTGGTTCTTCACGCTCGTTCCGTAATCGGGATCGATGTTCCCGGGGTTGGCGGTTATGATCAATTCTCCGGTGTCTTTGATCTGGACTGAGGTCTTTCCCTTGCTGTTGGTCACGGCATCGATGGTCCCGGTGCTTGATTCTATGAGTATGTGTAGTCCCGCGACCGGCTGGCCCCTGCTCGACACGTTCAAGAGCAGGTCGTCGCCGGCGAGGTTGACTGTCATGTCGACCGGCCTAGGCCTTACGATGAACGCGATCGATGCGCCTATATAGTTGTCCTTCCGGGCGCTTATTTTATAGTTGCCGGCCTTGTCGGGTTTATACGGGCTACCGGTCGTCACCTGTTTCCCGTCGGGTTTGACGATCACATATTCGGCCGATACTTCCCTGTTCTGGGAATCGTGCGACTTGATGGATATTTCCTTGTCGAGCACAACGTCGGCTGAGCTTAGCTCTACTGTAAGGGGCGAGGATACGTTCAGCTGGAGGGAGTCGCCGGCGTAGTCTTGTTTGGCGACTGACAGGTAGTGGCTGCCAGTTTCTGTTATCCTGATGGTTGCCTTCCCGTCCGGGCCGGTCGTCCCAAGGGCGGTGCCGCCTACGGAAACAGTGGCGCCCTGCGCGGGATGATTCGATTCATCCATCACCTCGATCGTGACGTCCATATCGGTTCTAGGATTGCCCGGACTGTATCCTGCTTTAAGGATTCCGCTGACGTAGAACGAGGAGTTGGATTCCTGAAAACCGGGGTCTTTGAAAGACACGGTATAGACTCCTGTTGCCGACGGCGTGTAGATTATTTTGCCTTCGGAGTCGGTGGTGTATTCTTCCGGCCCTTTGGAATCGCTTGAAACCGTAAGCCGGGCGTTCTTTATCGACGCATTGCCGGAGTAAGCGGTGACCAGAACGCTGCCGCCGAGCAGGGCCTTCGAAGGCTCTGACTTAAGCATGGAACCCGGCTTGTCCGACACGTTGATGCTGACGTTCTTCACCGAATAGATGGCGCTCTCCTCGCCTATAGCGATGGTGTATTTTCCGGGCGCATCTATCGTGAAATTAACCCTTCCCTCCACGCTCATATTGCCTGCCAGATACGTATTCCCCGCATCGTCCACGACGCGCATGCTGACGCCCGCGGGCAGGAGGAGCTTTACCTCATCGCCTACCATTGGGTTAGGCGGATAAGGCCCGTCTATGTTGTACGCTTTTTTAACAGGGAAAGAAAGCTCGCCGCACATATCCGGCTCGTCTATGAGGAGCAGATGGTCGCCTGTATAGTCCGGGCTGAAAAGGATGGAGCCGTTCGCGTCGGTCCTGTATTGTTTGGCGCTCGTCTTTCCTTCAAAGATGTTGTATATCCTGACTCTTATGTTATCGACCGGGGTTCCGGTCACCGGGTCTTTGAAAAGGATCCGCTCCTCCGAGCCGAGGACCGGGTCGCCGATCAATGAGATGACTGGCTGGTTTCCTATGATTATGTCTTTCGAGATGTTGTCGACGAGGACGCCGTCCGTGTAGATCTGCGCAGTCGCCGTGTGAGTCCCACAGGCGTATCCTTCCTTCGACGGGTTCAATTCCCTCGACCGCTCCTCGGCGGTGTCGCATAGGACGTTCTTTCCGCCCAGCGAACGGTTGTCTATGGCGTACCTGATCTCTGTATTGCAGGTGTCTCCTGCGAGGTCCGCGACCAGGGTCATCTTTCCTTCAAGAGCGGGCCGGGCCGGGTCGGTACGCAGGTCCTTAAGGATATCGGCCGCATGCGCCGTAACTGAGAGAGCCCATAACGTGCAGATTGCCAGGATCAATAATGCCGGGGTCTTTTTCGCCAGGGAAAGGTTTGAGGGCATGATTAATATTGATACTAAAGATAAATAAAATGAGTTAACGGCTTTTTCTGCAGAACATTATGTTTAGAAAACAGATCGGCGGATAGGCAAAAAACCTGTTCAGAAAACCGTGGAGGGCAAGGACTTTTCCGGGATAGAGATATGTTAGGACTGAAGCGCATGGGAACGTCGGAAAGATCCCCTTTATTTTGTAGGTCGAGAATCCGGCGTTTTTCGCGAGCCCGTAGAACTCTTTTATCGGCCTGTCCCCGGGGTGGCGGTCTATGCTCGAAGTCCTCAGGAGCCTGCCGGTGAACAGGAAAGAGATCCTTGAAGCGAAGTGGGCCAGGTTGGGCAGGGATAAGACCAGGACGCCGTCGCTTTTGAGCACCCTTTTCATTTCCAGGATCGCTGGAGCCTGCTTGTCGTAATAAAGGTGCTCGAGGACGTCGAGGCATAGGATGTAATCGAAACCGCCGTCCGGGAAGGGCATGTTCAGTATGTCCCCCTTTCTCACGAGATCCGAGGAGTATGCAAGGTCGAGGCCTGTCACGTCGTATCCCATCTTATGGAGCTTTTCGACGAGTATGCCTTCGCCGCATCCTACGTCGAGTATCCTTGAATTTTTCGGGACGCTTTTGAAGAACCCGTCCAGGTACTCCATCTTTTTCTTGTAGACTGGGTAGTACTTCCAGTTCTTGTCCAGCTCCTTGTGGTAGTCGCCTTTTTTCTCGTACTCGCCGCCTCGTTCTACGCTCATTTTTTATTATTCAGATAATCTTTTTCTCTATCGAATAAGCCTTTCTCGTCCCCTGCCCGTAGTACGTCTTCAGCATTATGTCCGCGAGTATCCCGGTGCCTATGAACTGGACCCCTACGACTATCATCAGGACCGCTACGAGGAATGCCGGCTTGTCCGAGAGCGGATAGTCGTAGAATATCCTGAGCAGGCCAAGGTAGCCGGCGAAAACGACGCCCAGGAACGTCAGCAGGAGCCCGAAGCCGCCGAAGATGTGGATGGGCCTGTTGGAATACTTCTGCCAGAACGTAACGAGCATCAGGTCCAGGACGCCTTTGAACAGCCGGCTTATACCGTATTTAGTCTTCCCCTTCTCTCTAGGGTGATGAGTCACCTTGACTTCGCCTATCCTGAAGCCTTTCCATGCCACGAGGGCAGGGATGTACCTGTGCAGTTCGCCGTATAGTTCCAGTCCCTGGAGGGTCTCCCTCCGGTAAGCCTTGAGAGTGCATCCGGAATCGTGTATGTCGACGCCTGTCAGATAGCGCGCCAGCGTGTTGGAGATCATCGAAGGGATCTTCTTCGTGACCGGGTCCTTCCTCCCTGCCCGCCAGCCGCTGACCAGGTCGAATCCTTCGTCCAGTTTCTTCAGGAGCATTGGGATGTCTTCAGGATCGTTCTGGAGGTCGGAATCCATGGTTATCAGGACGTCGCCCTTGGACTGCTCGAAACCCGCCGACATAGCCGCGGTCTGCCCGAAGTTCTTCCTGAATTTTATGACCTTGACCCTGCCGTCCTTTGAATGGATGCCGGCGAGCAGGCTGAAACTCTTGTCCGTGGAGCCGTCGTCTATGAATATGATCTCGTATTCGGCACGGATCCTTTCAAGAACGTCCTTCAGCTTGGAATACAGGCTCGGTATGTTCTCCTCCTCGTTGTATACCGGGATCACGACAGAGATCATTGGAAATTATTTCGTTTAAGAGGTTAATAAGACGACCGGGCAGGGTCGTGATTTATAGCCGCGCACTGCCTATAGTCAAATAAAAAAATGTTCAAAAAGGTTGTGATAGGCGGCACGTACGACATGCTGCACAAGGGGCATAAGAAGCTTCTGGACACAGGGTTCCGCGTCGGAGAGAGCGTGGTCATAGGCCTCACGTCCGACGATTTCGCGAAAAGGTTCCGGGTGGGGGACGTCCTGCCTTACGAGAAACGCAAACAGAACCTGGAACATTACGTCAAGGAATTCCATAAGCCGTACAAGGTGATAAAGATAGACGACTCCTACGGCGTCGCGACACTGGACCCTGACATAGACTGCATCATGGCTAGCGAGGAAACCCTGCTGCGCGCATCCGAGATAAATGCCATAAGGTTCAAGAAAGGCCTGGAGAAGCTGACGATCGTCGTAGTACCTATAGTCCTCGCGGACGACGGGAAACCGCTATCAAGCGACCGGATAAACCGGGGAGAGATCGACGCCGACGGCCGGGTCCTGAAGAAAAAGCCTTGCTGATGAAAGTCTTGATCACCCTCGGGCCGACGCAGGAGCCCGTCGACGAGGTCAGGTACATAACTACCGGGAGCTCGGGGAAGATGGGGGCCGCGCTGGCGGCAGAGGGCCTGAGGCGCAAGCATCAAGTTACGGTGATCTCCGGGCCGGTCGATGTCGTTCTTCCAGAAAAGATCAAGGTCATCAAGGTCAGAACCGCCGAAGAGATGATATCTGAAACATTAAAGGAACTCGGGAAAGGCTATGACATTTTTATCTCGGCTGCTGCTATCGCCGACTACACTCCCTTCAAACCTGTAAAGGGAAAGATCGGCTCCGGTCTTAAAGACTTTTCGATAAAATTAAAGAATAATCCCAAGCTGACGCACGAAGCCAAGAAAAGGTTTCCTGGCCTCTACGTGGTCGCCTTCAAGGCCGAATACGGCCTGTCGGAAAAAGAACTAATCAAAAGGGCCTCTTCAAAACTGCAACGGGAAGGCCTCGACTTGATCTGCGCGAACGACATAGGAATAAACGGGTTCGGGAGCGATTCTACCCGGATAATAATTATCGATGCGGACCGAGTCAAAGCAAAGCTCCCGCTTGCATCCAAAAGAAAGCAGGCGCGGAAGATCTGGGATCACATAGAAAAGAAAAAAGAGCCGATAGCGGCGATTTGAAATGAATTTGATCCTACCACTTGTGTATGCTGGAGCGTTTTCGCTAATGATAATCATTCCTCTGTTAATGATCCGCGATGAACGGAAGCATGAAGCCAGGCTAAAATCTTTATACGGCGAAATCGCTGCGGAATTCAATAGCCGCATTGTAGAAAGCTTCGGGACGGTCTTCTATGCCAAGGAATACACTTTCCAGTATGGGAAATATTCAATAAAATTCTCCTCCGGAAACCCATTTACGGGTAGGTCGATGGCTGTGAGCGCATCGGACTACTCTAGAAGGAGGTATGACACTATCTATAACATTTATATCAATAATTCATGCCAGCAAAACCTTAAAATCAATATCTATAAAATCAATCAATATTCTAGAAAAATTAGCCCGGTTAAAGAGATTTCTGACAGATATAAATTGAGCCAGGACATTGCTTCATGCATCCTGAACTTGGGTGACGGGGATCTTTATTTAAGAAAAGGGTTTCTAATCCATGCCGTTAAAGGTGAACCGAAATGGGGCTTTCAAGGCGTTCTTCTTTATCTAACCAAAGATCCTACCAAGGATTTTATTAAAACCAAGGTAGAAAAACTTATCGCCCTGGCCGAAGAACTGGAAAAAGAAAAAGGTCTCTGACCTATTTCTTCTCCACCAGCTCTATCTCTATCCCGCCTATCGATCCCGCGATCACGTTATAGACGACTGCCATCAAGCCACCCACGATCGCCTCGATTATCGTGAACAGGATGACTGCCGCTATCGCTATGACGATGCCGATGACTATCATCATCACGCCGCCGCCGGTTCCCGAATCTCCCCCGATGAGAGATGCCGCGCTCATGCCCCCCAAGAGCATCACCACGAAGATTATGGCTCCGTAGATCAGTCCGAGGACGAATCCGATCACAGCATATACCTTCATCATTGAAACGACCCCGACCCTTTTTAGTTCCTGTTTCATTTTTTAATCACCTGTAGATATTATGTCTCGGAAGGCTTAAAACGGCTTACCAGCCTCTTTTATTTCGATTACAAGGCCGGTTACGTGTTTTGCGAAGAAATTGTACGCCGCGGCCGCAGCCGTTCCGAGGATGCATGATGCGACGATTATGCATCCGGCCGACACCGAGAACATGATGAATCCTATGTATACGAGCCCTCCGGGATCTGAAATGACTAAAAACATCATCCAGGCCCAGTAGATAATGCCCAAAAGCGATCCGAAAAATAGGGATACTAGTAAGGCCCCTGACAGTCCAACCCGTTTCACTTCGTATTCCATTTTTTACCCCTTGGCGACCCCGACCGGCACTACCCGCGCTATCGCTTTGGCTATTCCCGAAATCTCGACGCTCCTTATGACTTCATCTATGTCTTTGTAGGCTTCGGACGCTTCCTCTGCCAGGATCTTTGGATGCGTGGCCCTGATGACTTCGCCTTTCGCCTCGAGCTTCTTCTGTATGTCTGAGCCGCTGAATTTCCTTATCGCGCCCTCGCGGGACATCACCCTGCCCGCTCCGTGGCACGTGCTCCCGAAGGTCTCCTCCATGGCCGTCTGTGTTCCGACGAGCACGTAAGATGCCGTCCCCATGCTTCCGGGGATTATCACGGGCTGGCCGACGTCCCTGTATGCGTCGGGTATCTCTTTCCTGCCGGCGGCGAAGGCTCTCGTTGCGCCCTTCCTATGGACGCAGAGTCGTCTGTTCTCGCCGTCGATCGAATGGTCTTCGAACTTGGCTATGTTGTGGCATACGTCGTAGACGAGCTTTAATTCGGGATCTTTGTAGATGTTCGCGAAGGTCTGCCTGATCCAGTGAGTGATGACCTGCCTGTTGCAGAACGCGTAATTCACCGCACACCTCATCGCCCCCAGGTAGTCTTCCGCCTCTTTAGAGCCGAGGGGCGCGCACGCCAGTTCCTTGTCCGGGAGGTTTATCCCGTACTTGTTCGCGGCCGAGAGCATAACTTTTATGTAGTCGTCTGCTATCTGGTGGCCGAACCCCCTGCTTCCGCAGTGCACCATCACCGTGACCTGGCCCACTTCCGTTATGCCGAATTTTGCGGCAACAGCCTCATCGAATATCTTGTCCACCTTCTGGACTTCGAGGAAATGGTTGCCGGCTCCTAGAGTCCCTATCTGGCTCCTGCCCCGTTCCATAGCCCTGCTCGAAACTCGGGCAGGCGCGGCTTCAGCAATGCTGCCGTTCTCCTCGATGTGTTTCAGGTCTTCGGGCAGGCCCATGCCTTTTTCAACCGCCCAGCGCGCGCCCATCCTGGAAACGCTTTCAAGTTCCTCTCCGCTGACCCTTAGAGAAGACTTTTCTCCCACGCCTGACGGCACGTTCCTGAACAGATCGTCTACAAGTGTCCTCAGTTTAGGCCTCACGTCCTCTATCCCGAGATTCGTAGTCAGAAGCCGTACCCCGCAGTTTATGTCGTATCCGACCCCGCCCGGGCTAACGACTCCTTTATTTTCCGGATCGAACGCCGCCACGCCCCCTATCGGGAACCCGTATCCATAGTGGCCGTCGGGCATCACCATCGAGGCCTTCTGTATGCCGGGAAGTTTCGAGACGTTGACTGCCTGCCTGTATACGCCTTCCTCCATCTGCCTGAACAGTTTCTCCGTCGCGTAGATCCTGACAGGCACGTTCATGCCGGGTTCCTGAAACTGCCATACCCCTTTGCGTATCTCTTTGGCATCCATCCTAAACTCCTTTTTCTAAATAAATTAAGGCTCTCCTCTATAAGTCTGGAGAAAAAGACCTTCCCAATCCCTGCTCGAATCTCTTAAGCCTGTCCCGCCCTTTTTTGAATTTCCTGTTCGCGAGGTCGGTTAGATAACAAATATATTGGTCGTCGACTAGGACCCTGCCTTGGTCTGCGACGGGCGCATCGATTCTCTCGGTCCCGCATATTTCGACCAGGATCCTTTCGTCTTTGTACGATAGTATCCCAACCTTTTTGTATCCGTTGTTCCTCGCCAGGTCTACTAGCTTCGAGGCGCCGTCAAGAGTCCTTGCGACGACGTGAATTATCGTCGGCTCGTGCATGAACCAGACTGAACCTGTTTTTGGCAGATGCTTCACGGCTTCGCGGATCTCGTCAACGGAAACCTCGCGGTGCCATTTGCCCGACCAGCAGCTCCCTTTCTTCCCTCCGGGATCGTGGAAGAGCGTTATCCTGCCAGTGCATGAGGACGTAGTGTAGTAATCCGGCAAAGAGTTTATGCGATCGAGCAGCGGGAGCATTCCTTCGTCTGCTTCGCCTTTTTCTCTCGCCTCCGCGAGACCCTTCAAAGCGTCCCCTTTCTGTTGCTGAAATTTATTGCCCATTTACCTATCTAATATATCTAATGGATTTTTCGAGCTAAGAGCCGTTTAAACTTGATGGACCAAAAAATAAAGAAAGTCGCGGCAGGCGTCTTCGTCCTGCTGCTGCTCGCAGGGGCCGCATATCTTTTTATCGAAACAGGCAAGCCGGCCAAGGCCGAAAGCGTCATGGGAGTCCCGGTCTATTCCGCGATCCCGCTGGAAGAAATCCAGCAAAAAACTGCAGTCGGGCTGCTGACCCCTACAGGAAAGGCCGAGACTACATGCACTTTCGAGATACGCGGGGCATCGACCCTCGACCCGAAAGGTTACATGATCCATCTGGAACGTAAGCCGTTGGGCATTTATCTGGAGCAGAATAATGCTTACATACGGGGCGAATCCGACGACGACCTCCTCCAGGCCTGTCACGCGTTCATGTGCCTAAGAGAAAACATCTCCTGCGACTCAAGCCTGATGCTCATCAAGAACATCACTATAAGGAACAAAGACATGCTCATCGTCATAGACAACCGGACCGGCAACAAGGCCGGTCAGGGCTATAGTGAGCTACTGGGTGCCCTGGGATTCATGCAGGCTCAGCGTGTGGACACGAACAGCGACGGACAGATTAATTCCAGCGAGATGAACGCCAGCAAGATATACATCTATCCCTACATCCAGTACGGCGACAACTGCCAGCTCCAGCAGTTCAAGAACGCCCTACAGTCGTTCAACATAACCAACGACACCGTGTCCTGCGACCTGATAACCAACGGGATATTCCTAACGCCCTCGAATACGAACCAAATAATCATCGACGGCAGGAGGATAATGCTAGAAGGCGACGACGCTCACATACATACGGAAGCAACCATCGTCCGCGACATCCTGTCGCCGGAATTCATAAGGGCTTTCTATCACTTGAATTAAATTGGATAGCGTCGCTAAGGGGTGCACGATGTCTGTAAAGGCTTTGAATATTGCGATCATTCTCCTGCTGCTGCTTTTTTCCGCCGGATGCCGGGCCAGTTCCATCGAGGTAACCAAATACATAGACGGCGGACAGGTCAATGCCGGAGCCGATACCGTAATCTATCTCAAATTCTCGAATCCATTCGGCCGCGAGGTCCCGATAAAGATCGTCGACAAGAGCGTCTTCGCGGGCGACGGCTTGGACATCCAGTGCCTCGAGTACACCCTGCCCAATCAAAGCGTCGTAGCCGTCTCTTATCCTGCGGTCAAGGCGTACACGCCCGGCAAATACACCCTCGATGCGGCGTCGGTGTCATACACGAACCCGGAAACCGGCAAGGAGGAGACGGTCAAGTCGAACACGTTCGACGTCGTCGTGAACGGCTCGGCCTCGTCCGCGGTCCAGGCCCAGGGCGTGACCACGGTGTACAGCTGCGGAGGGGTATCCATGCAGTCAACCTCTTTCTCGTCAACGCAGTCAGGAGGCCAGCAGGGGCAACAGCAGCAGGGACAGCAGCAACAAAGCCAGCAGCCGGATAATCCCCAGTCGCGCGTCCAGAACAACCAGATGAATCAGAACACGAACGCGGTAAAGCAGGAGATAGACAAGCAAAAACAGCAAGAGCAGGCTATGACCGACCAGTTCAACAAGAATCTCGAGAACAATTCAGAATTCCGGAAAGAGCAGCAGAAACTCCAGGACCAGGGATACAAGTCGGCGGGTTCCGGGCAGCAGCCTTTCTCGAACGATTCCGGGGCTTTCCAGCGCTCGTTCCAGAAGCAGGACGGCGGGAACGCTTCAATACAGGGACAGATGAAAGGCGGCCAAATAGAAAACATGAAGACCGAGACCAGCGAGGAGAAGCAAAGAGCCATAGACGCCCTGAAGAACGACACAGGATTCAAGGACCTCGCGAAACAAATGGAAAAACAAGGAATGCAGGAAGCCCTCGCCATTGCCAACAAGACTTCCCAGAACGATACGAAAGTGACCGTCCAATATAAAAACCAGTCGACTGGCGAGGAAAAGAACATCACAGCGGACTATGTGAACGGCTCTATCAAGAATCTGAAAGTAGTAGAGCAGAATAAGGCCGATAACAATAACCTGCTTCTATTGATTGCCGGCCTCGTCGTCCTGATCGTCTTATCCTACGTTTCATATAAAAAATTCTTTAAAAAGAAAACGGCCGGCGCACCCGAGGTCGTAGCTGAGGAGAAGGAGCCCTACGATTACGTCGACGACGCCAAAAAGATGCTCTCCGAGGCCGAGCGCCTCTACAACGACAAACGGGAGAAAGACGCCTATGAAAAAGTCTCGCAGGCCGTGAGGACGTATTATTCCTACAAGGCCGGGTCGGGCGAGGAACTGACCGGCGCGGAGCTCGTCAAGATGCTGAAAAAGCAGGGCGCGGAATACCGCGAGGCTGAAAGATGCCTGTCCCTTTGCAGCATGGTCGAGTTCGCCAAATACCGAGCGAACTATGAAGACTTCGGCGAGATTTTGACGCATGC
>CAIYYO010000005.1 GCA_903930485.1 Methanobacteriota archaeon | reverse complement strand
TTCGCCTACTGGGACCCCGAGAAGCTTGTCCTCTACATCAGCGACCACGACAATGGCGTCTACCGGCTCGACGGAGAAAAGGTCGAGCGCTGCATGAACGGCGTCGACGGGGTGTTCTTCGAATACGACCCGACGCTGGCGCCGTTCGCTTTCGACCCCGAACAGAAGGCGGTCAACTATTTCGAGGCATTCAGGCTCGAGGCGACCATCGATGTCGGCGGAACGAAGGTAACGTTTCCCTCGTCAAGCCGCCTCGGGCTCTCGCTGGAACGCTTCTGCCGTGGCGGCAGCCTGCTAAAACAGTTCCTCATCGACCGAGCCTCGTTCACGGAGGACAAGGAAAACCCGCTGTGCCCGGAGGAGCAGAAGTTCCTGCTCGTCATCGTCTTCTATTCCCTGTTCTTCGAATCCATCATGAGGGACAAGCCGATCGCCTGCTTCGTCGGCCAGAAGGAGAGCGGCAAGAGCTTCATCGCAACCTCGATAGGGAAGATCTTCTTCGGGGACAGGTTCGAGAGCCGCCACGAACCGGGCACGGCCGAGGACCTCAAAACGGTTCTCGTGCGGAACCACTATGTCGTTTTCGACAACCTCGACAAGCACGTCGACGCCGACGTCCTTAACGTGCTCTGCGTGGCGGCCACCGGCGGGACCGTGGAGAAGAGGAAGCTCTACACGGACATCGACGTCGTCCGGGCCACGCCGCACTGCTTCATCGCCATCACTTCGCGCGAACCGAAGTTCAAGAGGGACGATTTCGTGAGCCGCCTGATGCTGTTCAACACGAAGAAGATCGATAATCCAATGCCCCGCGCCTACCTTCTCCGCACGCTGCTCGAACGCCGCTCGGCGATCATGACCGAAGCCATAGTGAACCTGAACTCGGTGGTGAAGATCCTCCAGGCCGAGCAAGATCACATGCGCCAACAGGGCCCCGACTGGGAGCCGCCCACGTGCATCTCGCGGGTGGCAGACTGGGAGTGCTTCGGAAGGACCGTTTGCGGCTGGGGCCTCAAGCTCCCGTTCCGCCTGATCATGCAGAAGATGAACGAGAAGAAGGACCTGTTCGCCGTCGAGGACGACTACTTCTACCTTATCCTCCGCTACGTCATCTACGATAAGCGCGAGAGGATAAGGTCTCTGTCTCCGCAGGACTTGTACAAACTTATGGTCGATAACGCGGAGGAGATGAAGCTGAAGGACTTCCAGAAGTACTACAAGAGCCCCATGTCCATGGCCAAGCACCTGGCGAACATAAAGGGAGAGCTCGAGCGCGAATTTACGATGGATATATTCACGCGCGCCGACCACCAGAGGGAATACTCGCTAGGCCCCACAGAGGATCAAGACCACGATTTCCTTATCTCGGCAGAGCAGCTGATGGATGCCCTGGGGATGGACCCCAGCCAGGCGAAGGACCTGCCGCGCCTGCTGAACGAAACGGTGGAGAAGGCCGGCCTTGAAGCTTGGGGGTTGCAGGAGAACGGCAAGGACTACTGGCTGGATATATGGCCCCGGGAGGGGAGGAAGAGCTGAAGATAGCTTAAGATAGTAAGAAAGTAAGAAGGTATTTTCCGACACTTGCCCAAAAAGTCGCATGTTGAGTGGCTGAAAAGAAGATGAATTTTGGGGAAGAACCCGAAAGCAAGTTTTTACTTTCTTACTTTCTTCCCTTTGTATGGGCAAGAAAGGGCACGCCCGTGCTTGAGTTCGGCTAAAACGGGCCGAGAATAAGTGCCCTAGAGGCAGCTTTACCCTCCCTTTTAGACGGCCCTCTAGCTGCTAAAAGGCCCCCTAGCTTGGTTTAGCTGGCGGCAAGTCAGCAACCTGGGAGGCCGAGGGATTTTTCCGTCCACTCCCTACGTCACACGACGGCGATCATGATGGCGGCCAGGGGAGCAAAGTCCGATCAGAACAATAACGTGGTCGCGGCGCAAGCGGGTCAGTTCATCGGAACGCTACTTTGAGCAGGTCAGGTTTTCGGACACGGGGAAAAAGTTAGAGGGAATTTTCGGGGACATATTATGAAGGAAGGTAGTATAACGAAAGTATAAAAAAGAAAATAGAATAGAATTATTCCTCCGCTCCTGACAGTTCCCCTTCCGTCCATTTTGGTTTACCAGCACTTCGGGATATTTCATAAAACTCTAATAACTCCCTTGATATACCAATTGATTCTTTGTAATCTCAATTGAGGGCAAAGAATATCTAAGAGGCAGGGGAACATGATCGTCAAGATTAAACAGATTCATGGAATTGATGCCTTCGATCAAGTTAAGTGGGATGGCGAAGACCTAAAGACATACAATCTGTTTTATGGATGGAATGGGTCGGGAAAAACTACCGTTTCTAGAATACTCAGTTTTCTCGAAAAGAAAGAAATCGGTTTGAACGACTATCAATCAATCGAGTTCGGAATTCAAACTACCACGGGCGTTCTGAAAACATCCGATATTAAGAGTCATAGTTTGGATCTAAGAGTCTTTAACGAAGATTTTGTAAAGGGGAACGTTTTCTTTGATGATTCTACAGCTAAGCACATCATAATAATTGGCAAAGAGAACCTCGACCTTCAAAAAGAAATTACTGCCCTCGAAGAAGAGAAAAAGGCGACGCAAGACGAATTGGAAAAGTTACAGGGCAAGCGTCCCAAGGCCATTAAGCACGAACAGATACTCACTGAAGCCGCACAAGATGTCACTAAGCAATTCGGATATACCCCTCTGGCTAACGACGTTTATTATGGGCGGAGTTACAAGAAGACTAAAGTGGAAGACCTCCTCGCCGAAGGATTGATTAACGAGCAAATTCTCGATTCCTTAATTATTACGGATCCCGAAGTATTGTCAGACAAGCGAGAGATCGTCAAAAGCGAAAAGAGCGTGGTTTCGCTTACACTTACGGAACTTGAAGATAATAGGAGTTTGTTCGATAGCGCGAATTCTTTGTTGAAGCTAAATATAAAATATGAAGAGATCGAAGAATTGAATGCTGACCGCGAGTTGCGCGACTGGACTGAAGCTGGTTACCATCTTCACAAAGATAGAAACTTGCTTGTGTGCCAGTTCTGTCACAACCAAGTGACAAAAGATCGGTTTGAAACGTTGGGCAGATATTTTACCTTGGAGTTGCAGGATACGAAGAATAAGATCGATGATAATGTTAGGGCGTTGAAGAAGGTAGAAGAGGGCGAAACAAACCTTGACATAGATTCTGGAAAGCTATTCCCCGATATAGCAAAGGAATATCTTAAGTCCAAACAACTCCTGGAAACTAATGCCGACAATATACGCGGGGCAATCAAAGAACTTATTAGCAATCTGGAAAAGAAAAAATATTCCCTCCCCAATATGGAGGAATCCTTCGTTTACGTCCCCTATCCAGAAGAACAAGTCGGTGTATTCAACGAGGCTCTCGAAGAAATTAGGAGATTGTTTAATAAACATAATGAGCGCGTCAGAAATAGCGAAAAGGAAAGTAGTGCGGCCGCAAAAAGCATAGAATTGCATACGATTGCAACCATATTTAGGTCCAAAGATTATTTCCTTCATAAGAAAGAGCACGAAGAAGCAGAAAATAAGAAAAGTGAGCTCGTTAATAAGATTGAGAAATTGGCTCAGAACATTAGTGCAAAGCGCGGGACAATGAAGAATACTGCGCTTGCGGCAGAGAAGATTAACGCGATTGCCAGCGAGTACTTTGGCGAGGGTCAAATATATTTGGAGATCAATGAATCTAATGGC
>CAIYYO010000004.1 GCA_903930485.1 Methanobacteriota archaeon | reverse complement strand
TGAACATTGCCTTTCAGGACCGCGTAAGGCTCGACGACCGCGCTCGGATCTATTTTGTTATCCGTTTCCTTAAGCAGGGTTTCGTTCGCGGTCAACAGATCCCACGGCCGCCCGATATCTATCCACGTCCCCTTCGCCTTGAACCCGTGGACCCTGCCTTCGGGTATCAGCTTTTCGATGGCGTCGGTAAGCTCGTATTCCATGCGCTCGGACTTCTTGAGATTCTTTAAGACGTTGAATATTTTTTTGTTGAACAAATAGATGCCGGCGTTAACAAGATTGCTCTTCGGCTCCTTGGGCTTCTCGGTGATCTTCTTGACTTGCGTCCCTTTCAGCTCCACGACACCGAATTGGGACGCATCCTTCACCTGTGCAAGGCACATGCTGCTGAACGCTTTCGCCTTCCGGTGCTCCTTTATGAAGTTCCCGACGAGGTCTTTCGAAATGATCAGGTCGCCGTTCATGACCAGGAATTCGTCCCCCACCTTCTTCTCGGCCATGGATACCGCATGGCCTGTGCCGAGCTGCTCCTTCTGCTCCACATAGTCGACCGCAAGCCCTGCGAACTTTTTCCCGAAATAATCCGATATGACTTCCTTCTTGTATCCTACGACGAGCACGACGCGATCGAAGCCGTTATCCGAGAGCGATTCAAGGTCCCATTCAAGGATCGACTTACCGCCTACGGGCAGCATAGGCTTCGGTCTAGTGGAGGTCAGAGGCCTGAGCCTGGTCCCTTCGCCTGCGGCTAAAATGACTGCATCCATTATCAGATATATATTTACTAGAGACGGGGATAAAAATGGCCCGTTAACAAACAGCGTCGCTCTTTAGGATCTCTCTAAGAAGCACCGTCGCATAATTCCCCTTCTTCAAAGTGAATCTGACGACGACTTCGGTCTTGCCCCGGTTAAGCCCGTCGGCTCCGACTACCATGACCTGCAGGCCTTCGACCGGCGTATAGCATTCCCTGTAGCTTCCCTTCGAGCTGATCTCCTGCATCTTTTTAATCCTGAAGTGATCGGGTTCGACTCCTTCTTTCTCCAAAAACGCTGCACTGACTTCATCAAGCTGCGTTCCGTAACCCGGCAGAGGCAAACGGTCGACGGGGATCTTTTTCCGTATGTATTCGCTCAGCGCTTTGTTGAATATGTAGCCCTGATATGCGTGTATGAACATCTGGGCGAGGTTCTTGGGCATCTTGCGCAGGGCCCCGGTATAATCCTCCGGCGCGTTAACGAGGTGGTTGAGCATCGCCGATTCATACGTCAGATGCCTCGGGAAATCACGCAAAGCCTGACGGAAGTCTCCGGACTCGGCAAGGGCCGTCCTCATATTCCGTATCCCCTTATCCTCAGCAGGATAGTCTTTCGCAAGATAGATCATGACTGCGGCTTTGTAATCACCGCGCAGGATCTCCCTCCCGACCAGGTGAGTAATAGGCCTGATAGATCCGAACCTCTGGACCCCGAAGAACGCCGGCGCCTGGCCGCGGAGCTCTGAAATGACCCCCATAACCTTCTCCCTTAACGCCTCAGGCCCGTCCTCCAAGTTGCGCACGGTCACCGTGAACCTGTTCCCGTAAAGGCAGCCGAGAGCGATCGAATCGTCGGAGTACTCGTAATCACGCAAGACCATGTCCTTGATCCCGACTTTCTCCAAGTCCCCTATCTTCCGGTCCCAGACCGAGATACGCTGAGTCGTAAGAGCCCTCTTGTCTTTTGTTCCTGCGAAACCGACCCGCTTATAGCTGATATGCAATTCTTTAGAGATCTCCTTGACCGCGCGCATGGTGTCCCAGTTGTATTTCTGCATCGTAAGATGCAGGCTTCTTCGGTTCAAGTCCGAGTCCCTGGAGCCGCATATTACGTCTTTGTCTAATTCCAGGACGATACCCTCGGGCGTTATCTCCTCAACCACAAAATCTTCAGGAACCTGCTTCAGTTTTCCCCCTATTCCCGGAGTCTGAGACTTATAGACCTCCATTCCTAGGACGGCCTCAAACTCGGGCGGTTTTATTTCCATCGTCTAAATAGATTAACGCTATGGCGAATTTAAGCAAGCTCCAGGAAGAGGTCCTAGCCTACGACCAAAAGTACGGCTGGGAGGGAGACAAGGAAAGCCACATAGCGCTCCACATGGCCGAGGAAATGGGAGAGATATCCCGCCTAATCCTCCGGCTCGAAGGCTACAAGCACGAGGAATACAGCAAGAAAGCGCTCGCAGAGGAGCTGATCGACCTCCTTTACCTGACGATAAAGCTCGGCAACACGGCAGGGATAGACCTTGAAAAAGAATGGTACTCAGCCTTCGAGCGCTACGAGAAGAAGACCAGCAGGAAGGAGTTGAAGAAATAAAATGACGGAAAAAAGGCTAGACCCATGGGGCCGCGGAGATATCGAAGACTACGGGAACCTGTTCAAGGAATTCGGCATAGAGCCATTCGACAAATACAGGGAGAAATTCCAGGAGAACAGATACGTGCGTAGAGGCATCATATTCGGCCAACGAGATTACGGAAGGATCGCGGACGCCATCGAGAAAAAGAAGCGCTACGCCATGATGACAGGACTCATGCCTTCGGGAAAATTCCACTTCGGCCACAAGATGGTCGCGGACCAGATCATCTGGTATCAGGGCAAGGGCGCAGACACCTTTATATGCTCGGCCGACCTTGAAGCCACCGTTGTAAGGGACGTTGCGCCCGAGATTGCGCGGAAGACGGCAGTCGAGGAATATCTTACGAATTACGTAGCCCTCGGCCTCACGGAAAAGAATCTCACTTTCTGGTTCCAGAGCGACTACGTCGTCCCATACTACCGGTTCCGGGACCGGCTTTCAAAGAAGGTCACGCTGAACGAGCTGAAAGGGATATACGGCGACGACCTGACGACAGGGAAATTATTCTCGGCCATCACCCAGGCGGCGGACATACTCCACCCCCAGCTCAAGGAATTCGGAGGGCCGAGGCCGACAATAGTCCCTGTAGGGGCAGACCAGGACCCGCACATACGGCTGACAAGAGACCTCGCAGCAAGATTCCAGGGAGAATACGGATTCTTTCCCCCGTCGTCGACATACCATAAATTCATGCGAGGCCTTAATGGAGGCAAGATGAGCTCCTCTGATCCCTCATCGTACATCTCACTCACTGAAGAGCCCGAGACCGCGAAAAAGAAGATAATGTCGTCCAAGACCGGCGGCCGCGCGACCGTGAAAGAACAGAAAGAACTCGGGGGGATCCCGGAGCAATGCATGGTCTACGAGATGCTGGTCTACCACCTTGTAGACAGCGACAAAGAACTTGAGCAAGTATACTCAAATTGCAAAACGGGCGGACGCATCTGCGGGGAATGCAAGAAAATCTGCGCGGAAAAACTCGCACTCTTCCTGAAGGAACACCAAAAGAGACGTAAAGAAGCCTCAAAGACCGTTGAAAAAATACTTGAGAAGAGGAAGCATGGAACTGGTTGTTAGGCCCGCGAAAACGCTGAACGGAACCGTTTCCGTGCCGCCGAGCAAGAGCTACACCCACAGGGCGATCATCCTCGCATCCCTTGCCAGGGGAACCTCAATGATATACAATCCGCTCTACTCTGAAGACACGCTGGCAAGCATCGAGGCATGCAAGAGGATAGGCGCCGAGATAATCACCGGCAAAGACAATGACCTTCAAATAAAAGGCGTCTTCGGAAGACCCCAAAACCCGAAGGACGAGATAGACGTAAAAAACTCCGGGACCACCCTGAGGATCATGACGCCGGTATGCAGCCTGTGCAATGAAGAAGTGTTCCTGACCGGCGACGAATCCATCAGGAAAAGGCCTATGCAACCGCTTTTGGATGCATTGGAACAGCTCGGCGTAAGCACGACTTCGAATAACGGCCTACCTCCTGTAAGCGTCCGCGGACCACTCGGAGGCGGAAAATGCATGATCCGCGGGGACGTGAGCTCCCAGTTCATATCCGGCCTTCTGATCGCCTCGCCTCTTGCCGCCGGCGAAACCGATATCAAGGTCTTGACCGACCTTAAATCCAGGCCATACGTCGACCTGACGCTGGACATAATAGAAAAGTTCAAAGGCTCGGTGGAAAAATGCCAGGACTCTTTCAGGATACCGGGCGAGCAAATCTATGAATCCACAAACTACGTGATCGAAGGAGACTATTCCTCGGCCGCGATAATGCTCGCAGCTGCCGCGCTGACGGACTCGGAAGTGTCTATAGACAACCTCCAGTTGGAGTCAAAACAAGGAGACCGGAAGATAATAGACATCCTCAGGTTCATGGGCGCCAACCTGCGGGCCGAAGGAAACACGATCACCTTAACCGGCTCCGGAGACCTCGACGGGATAGAGACCGACCTCTCGGACACCCCGGACATAGTACCGGCAGTAGCCGTGCTCGGCTCGCTGGCAAAGGGAAAGACGCTTATAAAGAACGTAGGACACCTCAGGTTCAAGGAATCAGACCGCCTCAAAGCCATGACGACAGAGCTCAAGAAGATGGGCGCCAAGATAAAAGAAGGCAAAGACTCCCTGGAGATACACGGCGTAGACGCCCTAAAAGGGGCGAAGCTGCACGGCTGGAACGATCACCGGATCGTGATGTGCCTTGCAGTCGCGGCCCTCCGGGCCGAGGGAGAATCGACCATAGACGGGGCCGAATCCATCCCAGTATCGTTCCCAGGCTTCGTAGAAAAGATGCAGGGGCTGGGCGCAGACATGACGATTAAAACCTGATTTTTATATGCCTCGTACCCATATTATTACTGGTCAACGGTCACAGCGGATGGGAAACACCTGCACTCGTCTCGAACGCAGAAGTTAAGACATCCAGCGATTTGCACTGTACTGCTAACCTAGCGGGAACTGCAAGACGCCGTTGACCATTCCCTCTCATTTCTCTCAAAGTTTTGTTTCCTCCCCAAGTCGGCGTAATTTCATCTGGCGTGTATCTCTATCAGTTAGTTCATTCCCGAACGGTTCGATACCGTAATATTTAAACTCTGAAGCCCCATATTGGCTTATATGACGGGAATATCAAATGTCTCAACCGGCGGAAAGCACAGGGGATTCATATCGATCTATCTGTTGCACACCCTGAACAGGAAGCCTAAATCCGGCTACGAGATACTCGCCGAGATAAAGGAGAAATGCGAAGGCAAATGGGCGCCTAGCAAGGGAACCGTCTACCCGCTGCTGACCCAGCTCAAGGAAGAAGGACTGATAACGGTAAAGACTGTGGGAAAACGCTCTAAGAACATTTTTGAAATAACGCCTAAAGGCAGGAAGGCATTATCCAAGCTCCGGAAAGAAAGGGAAGGACACAAGGAGAAGATGATGCAGCTGCGAAATCTCTTCACGGACGTCATCGGGGGGGGAAAAGCGGACGTCTACAATATTCTGCACGAGATAAAGCAGGCCGCCCTCGAGAAACCGTCAAAGAGCAAGCCTGAAACTATGAGAATACTCAAAAAATGCTTAAACGATCTAAAGAGGAAAGAATAAGATGGATGCGATAAAAATAGAGAATCTTACCAAAAAATTCGGCGACTTTACGGCCGTCGACGATATTTCCCTGACCATCCCGGAGAACGAGGTCTTCGGACTGCTCGGCCCGAACGGAGCAGGCAAAACCACAACCATATCCATGCTGGCGACGATACTTTCTGCTACTTCAGGCAAGGCTTACGTGAATGGCTTCGAGATCTCGAAAGACCAGTCGGACGTGAGAAAATCGATCGGCATAGTATTCCAGGACCAGAGCCTCGACGAGGAGCTGACCGGGTACGAGAACATGGATTTCCACGGAAGGCTGTACCGGATACCCAAAGCTATAAGAGAGAAAAAAATAGTCGATCTGCTGAACCTGGTCGAATTATACGACCGCAAAGACAGCCTGGTGAAAACATTTTCCGGCGGTATGAGGCGTCGCCTTGAAATAGCAAGAGGCCTCTTGCACGAGCCGAAGATACTATTCCTCGACGAGCCCACGCTCGGACTGGACCCGCAGACCAGGAATCACCTCTGGGAATACATAGACAAGCTGAACAAGGAAAAAGGCATAACGATAATACTCACCACGCATTACATGGAAGAAGCGGACAAG
>CAIYYO010000003.1 GCA_903930485.1 Methanobacteriota archaeon | reverse complement strand
GCTTCTGCAGGCACATTTGCGTTCCCTAATACTTTGCCGTAGTCTACGGCTTCGATTATGGGCCTGTGCACCGGGTCGCAGATCTGCCCAGTCGTTGCCGTTGAATTGGCGATAGTCGTTGTCACGGTACCAGGTATCGTGTCTTCTGGTGGCGTATGCACCGGGTCGCAGATCCGCGGCCGATACATTACTTCCAGCAGGAGGAATATCAGGGCCGCAGCGCCCAATGATAGTATGACTGCGGCTATTATCAGGACCGCTTTTAGTAACTGGTTTTTCGTTGTTTGGTACAATAAGTTGAATATGACCGCCAGTACCATGCTCGCGAATAACACGACTACTACAGCTGGAACGATGTTTCCTTGGTAGTAGTCTGGCGTCTGGTATAATAGGACTATCGTCGAAGGTATGAAGAAGATCGTTGCGAAAACGAGTGTTATCGGTTTGATGAGGAGGGAAAGTTTTTCTTTCATATTGTTATAGATTATGCCTCCTTCTTTAAAACCTCAGCAAAGGGTTTAAGCGCGTATCCTGTGCCGATTCCTTCACCCCCAGCATATCAAATATGCCCTCTATCGCCTGCAGCCTTAGCATCCTGTCGGTCGTCTTTTTCATCGACGCCAGGCGTCTGTCGCATCCTGTTGCGATCTCATTGTAGAGCTTGTTTATGTCTTCTTCCTCTGTTTTCCGCAATGTTAGGTCATACATTTCCATCATCTCTTTTAGGATGAAACGGTTTATGTCTTTTGTCAGGTCCCGAGCTTCCCCTGCGAGCCGGTCTGCTGCAGGGCCTTTATGCAATCGTTTGAGTGCATATGCGTGGTATGCCATCGCAATGGTCGATTCTGCGAGCCGGGAGTATGGTGATTCTTTTCTTCGGAAGGTGAGACAGTTTATCTTGAACATCTTTTCGACGAGCGCGTCTTTAATCTCGTAATTCCAGTTGGGCCATCTGCCGCGCAAACCCCCATCCTTTACGAGCATCCTTTCCAGGGGGGATCCTGCGACTATCTCGGCCCTGCCGAAGTCGAAGGGGAGGTCGATGTTTTCCTTTGCGAATAGTATGTTTTGGTTTATTTCGTCAAGCGTCGCCGCCGGGTGGAATATCAGAAGATTGTATGTCGTTATTATCCCGGTCTCCCTGAATGCCGTTACCGCTGTCTCAATGTCTTCTAAATCGGATCCTCTTATCAGGGCCTTCAGGCCTGTCTGGCTTGCGTTCTCTACCCCGAGGAAAACGCCCACTGTTCCCATCTCCTTTAAGGCCGAGGCTACTTTCAAGTCCACTGTATCGGGTCTTGCCTTGATCAGGAAGGCTATGTCTCGGGTATCTATCCCTTTTTCGTGGATTGCTTTCTTTAGGCTGTTTATTCTGTCAATGGTCTCTTCCTTTGAGGGCAGCATGTAGTTGTCGTCATGGAATTGGAAGAGCCTTACGCCTTTTTCTCGGTAAAGGCTTCCTATCTCTTCAGCAACGTTTACGGGACTTCTTAGATCGAATTTTTTGCCTTCCTTTTTTGAATGGAACGCGCCTATGCAGCAGTAGAGGCAGCTTGAATGCCAGCAGCCCCTGCTCGCGGCGAGGGTGGCGAACTTTTCTCCTAGCCTCTTCTGAGGCTTATCGGTCCTTTTCGGATAAGGCAGTTCGTCCAAGACAGGGAACCGGTAGAGGCACGGGTTTTCGTGGAACGTACCTTCCGGCGTCCTGTAAACAAGGTTCGCAACTTTGGATAATTGACGGTCCCCGGACAGGTGGTTTGCAAGCTCGACCATCGTCTTTTCGCCTTCAAAACGCCCGACGCTGTCTATGCCCGGGTTAGTTTCCAGTATCTTCATGTACTCAAATGTAGGGAAATGCCCTCCAACGACTATATGCCCTTTGTAGCCGTTCTTCCGCACAAGCCTGACAAGGTCGAAGAAAATACCGGATATGCACTGGAAAGCGATCGATATCCCGATGATTTCCGGGCCGTAATTTGAAACGGAGGCAAGAACTTTTTTGTAATGGCTTATGCTGGAGCAGGGAACGATCTCTGCTTCATGCCCTTCTTTCTCAAGTACGGCGGCTAGATACCTTATCGAAAGATTTTCCTCGTCTTCAGCCCCGACCAGTAGGACCCTCACGCCCTTATGTTTGTCTTTGATCGCCTTTTTCATTTAGTGCGAGGCCTTTAACTATAAGATATCTGTGCAGTGGTTAAAAAGGAAAAAAACGTTTCTGTAAAAGGGGTGAAGTGAAGTCACGGACAATCCGCCCGGAACGATCGAGCGGTAGTGATCAGTTTACTTGTTGATGACGAAGAATATTATTATCGAACCTATCAGCCCTGCTATCACGCACAGCGTGCCGAAGCCTGCGAATAATATCTGATGATTTCCAGTGTAGGCGAATAGTGATGTCATCCCTGTAAGGATTACCAGCCCGCTTACGTCGTGACCGTCCATTTGATCGTAATGCCTTTTATTTACCATATTATACTCCCTATTTAAATACTTTTTTTGGAGTGATTAATTGGCCCGCCCGCGTGTTTTATCCTTTGTTTCTCTAAAAATCCTTCAGGAGTGTTCTTCTGATGACCAATGAGGCAGGGCATCATAAAAGGATTCTTATGGATTACCACGACCAAAATTGTTCTCTGATCTGTTGAATGCCGAGAGAGGGCATGCCTTAATGCTTGCGAAAGAGGTCGAACGCGTTAAGCAGAGCGCCTTTTAAGGTTTGTATTCTAATTAGTTTCAAGAGGAGGTCAAAAAATGAACTTTGTGAAGGAATTCATGGCGTTTTTGAAGAATTACCAGGTGATCGGCCTAGCGGTCGCAGTCATAATCGGTGGCGCGGCGACGTCTCTTGTCACGGCTTTGGTCAAGGACGTTATCATGCCTATCATAGGGGTTTTAGTGCCGGGCGGAGATTGGCAGAAGGCGGTCTGGGCGGTGGGCCCGGTGAACTTCGCGATCGGAGACTTTGTCAATGCGTTGATCAATTTCATAATAATCGCCGCCGTGGTATATGTGATAGTGAAGATAATCATGCGCGAGAAGGACGCAACCAAGAAGGTCTGAT
>CAIYYO010000002.1 GCA_903930485.1 Methanobacteriota archaeon | reverse complement strand
TCCATCATTTCCTATGATTTAATCTGTTTAAGTGGTGAATAATAGACTAATATCGAATAGAAAATGTATTTGATTACGCCGCTAAAAAATGAAGACATAAAGAAGCTCAGGATACAGGACGTCGTGTATCTCAGCGGAAAGGTCTATACAGCAAGGGATCAGGCGCATCAGCGGGCGCTTAAGGAAGGAAAATTTCCTTACGACCTAAGCAGAGGGGTCTTATTCCATTCAGGGCCTCTCGCGAAACAAAACGGGAAAAACTGGGAGATCGTATCCGTCGGCCCTACCACGAGCTCGAGAATGAACACTTGCGAGCCCGGATTCATAGAACGATTCGGAGTCAAGGCAATCATCGGAAAAGGGGGAATGGATAAAAAGATCGCAGATGCTATGAAAGGCAAAGCAGTATATCTTGCCATGACGGGCGGATGTGCCGCGACGGCGTCGTCACAGATAGAGAAGGTCGCAGGGGTCGAGTGGCTGGACCTGGGAGCTCCGGAGGCCGTATGGGCTCTCGAAGTCGTAAATCTTGGGCCGCTAATCGTCGCGATCGATTCCACCGGGAAAAGCATCTACGAAGGCGTCGAGGAAAAGGTGAAGCATAACCTTGCAAGAGAGCTGGGGGAGTTGCAGTGAAGACCTCTAAAAAACATCCAAGATACGAGTCTCTGAAGTACCGGCACATGCTAGTGGAAGGGATGAAAAAAGGTTATGTGACCCAGTCAGGGCTTATAGCTCACGGCAGGGGAGAGGCCTTCGATTATCTGCTCGGGGAAAAAACCATCCCGGAAGCCTTTACGGCAGAGAAAGCGGCAACGGCGCTGATGCTCTCCTCCAGGAACCCGGTGATCTCAGTCAACGGCAATACCGCCGCCCTTTGCCCGAAAGATATCGTCCGGCTCGCCCGAACGATCGATGCAAAGATCGAGGTCAACCTGTATTACAGGACAGTGAAGAGGGAGAGGCTGATAGAGAAGATTCTTTTAAAGAACGGTGCTGGAAAGGTTTACGGCGTAGGGCGCAAGGCAAGCAAAAGGATTCCCGGCCTGCATTCTGAAAGGGCAAAAGTGGATCCCGAAGGCATATGGTCGGCTGATGCCGTCCTGGTTCCTCTCGAAGACGGCGACAGGGCTGAAGCGCTTGCCAAGTCCGGCAAGAAGGCGGTATCCATCGACCTGAATCCTCTCTCAAGGACTTCCCAAACGGCATACATAAGCATCGTCGACAATGTGGTAAGGGCTATCCCGAATATGACGAAAATCGCGCTCGAACTCAGAAAACTGAACTGTGAGACTCTTCGAAGCATCGTAGAGGAATTCGACAATGCGGAGAACCTTGAAAAAATCGTCGGAAGGATCAGGACAGGCTTATCCGAATAAGGCGAGGGCTTCTTCTTCGATGTAGTGCAGCTTTCCCGGGACGACGAGGCAATGCGGGGGTTTTCCGAAATCTTCCTTCAGAAGATCTGCGGCAGGGCCTTTTTTTATCTTTACGTCGCCTCCCAGCCGTGCGATACCAATGCATAACGTCTCCGGAGTGAATAATCTAGTCTTTTTTTGCTTCTCGATCTCTAGGAGGAGGCTTATCGCTTCGTTCACGGTCATGAATCTTTTTTCCTCGGCCTTTATGTCGAGGAGAAAGAGAGTGTGCAACCCCGTCTTTTGATTCTCAGCAAGTATATCGTAAGGAGATGTCGGGAAATAATTCTTTGAGGGATAGACCAGGGATGCGGTTTTCCCGAACTTGTAGATCTGTAGGCCGGTCTCGCCCACCGCTGAATATACGGACGAGGCATGGATCACCCTCCATTTGATGCCTTTCTTGTTCGCTCGCAGGGCGAGGTCTATGTGGGTCGTTGCGACCATGGGGTCTCCGGAAACGAGCAATGCGACGTCACCAGGGCCCTGGCCCTTTAACACGTTTTCGTCCGGTCTTTCTTCAAGGTCTTTTCTTTCGAGGAGGATTATCTCCTTGCCGGCGAGTTTTTCAAGTTCTTTCAGGTCCCCGAAATAATTCGTATAGAATTCCGCATACACGGTGTCGCATTTCTTCAGGGTCTCGAGGCCTTTGACTGAGATGTCTTTTGCATCATGGAGCCCTAAGCCGATGAAGTAGAGCATTTTTAGGAATGGATGATCAGGAAGAAAAAGGTTTTGGAAAAATAATAAAAAAAAGAAAAAAAGATATTTGTGCCCCGTCTGGGGCACATATAGACAGTTCGCCTACTTATGCGTGGACGTTGGTCTTCAGCCAGTTGATCAAAGCATTTCCACCAGCTACCGTGTCGGCTGCTTCCCATCCGGCGACTTGCGCCGTTTTGCCGTCTTTCTTCACGATAAACTTGTCTGCCGCTGCAGAGATGTCGTCCTTAGCAACTGTTGACAACCCGTTCACTGACGGTCCGCCGACAATAATCAGGTCTTTGCTTGTGTCTGCCCCGGTCTCGGTAACTACCATGTTGCCTACTATCGGGTTGACTGTCTGCGTCGTTGTGGCTCCGCCTGTTGCGTTCCCTACATTCACTTCGAACTTGGATACCGTGAATGTACAGCATCCTGCGGTTATGTCCTTGCCGACGTCGTCCGCCGTTATGTAAGAGTCGGTCGTCGTCGTCTCCTCGTCCTTGCCTATAAAGTAGGTCGAGTCGACTTGCTGCTGCGGGTGGCATAGCTCTACTGAATCAACCCTGTTGTTGCTGCCCCAGTCGATGGTGAATTTGTCACCGCCTTCGGGGGTAATCAGTATGCTGTCTTGGCTGTCCTTCAGGTTGGTCTTGCTCACTAACGTGCCGCCTACCAGCGCAGGGTTCCACAGCGCTGTGCTCGTCTTGTAGTCAGAGTCGACGTTGTTGTCGTATGCTCTGTCTGTCATGTCGACTACGACTTGTCCGTCGGCCGTGTCGAACAACACAAGCGTGTCGTCGTCATTCCTGTCCTTGTTCAGGTCCTGTGACGCTACATAGGTCGTGCTGTTCACGTCGCTGATCAAGCCGGCTTCGTTTACAACCTTCATGTCGAGGTTGTAGCCGTTCACCTTAAAGTCGCTGAACGTCCCTACCTGGTTGCTGCTGACATACAGGTACTTGTCGTTTATCGCACCGCCTGTGTAGAAGTTCTGCATCAACAATATGGAGTGGTCGCCGTCGTCGAACAAGACGTCTAGGTGTGTCGAGTTTGCTCCGTTCAAAGCTCCGTCCTTAATAAACAGGTCGTATGCGGACACCTTTAATATCTTGTCGTTCTCGAGCTTCGTCGTGTCGTCGTCTCGTATCGCGTCGGTCAATGCAAGCTTCACAAGGGATATGTCGTTGAAGTCAGAGCAGGGCCTCTTGGTATAGGTCAGAGCAAGCGCTGTCCCGTTCGTGCTGTCTTCTGGGTCGCAGAACCTCTGCATGTTGTCGATGGTCTGGCGGCTTCCCCTTATGGTCGGGTCCAAAGTGACCTTTACCTGGTCGTCGGTCTTCCCGGATTGCTTGTCGTCTTTTACATAGTCGACGTACTTGTATATCGCTCCGTTGGCCATGAACAGGTCGTTCTTCTTGAAGGGTCCTTTGTCCAGCCTTACATCGGTATACTTGTTGTTGTCTTCTCCAGTAATGGTCATATCGATCTGGTAGTTTTCGTCTCCTTTGTATACCTTTATGTTGCCTTGTCCCGCGCCTGAGCATGCCGCATCGGCGAAGTCGTTGGTCTGGTATCCCTTGAAGGTCAACTTGAAGTTGTTCGGGAACGCCAGTGACTCGTCTTTCTCTAGAGCTTCGGTTCCGTCCAGGTCGTGGTTGTAGGTAACCGTTATGTCCTTCAACAGGGCGCCTGTGCTTGTCTTCATATTGTCATAGTTGGATATGCTGCAGTCTGAATCCAGGTTGCAGTTGTCGACAAGGTCGAACTTCACTTCCCAGTTGGTCATGGTCTTGCCGCCTATTGACAGGTCTTCTCCATCCTGGAGTATTACCTGGCTTCCTAAGTCGTATACTATAATAGATGCGGTCTGTAGTGTTCCTGCATCCTGTGCGTATACTCCTGCAAGCTCGTACTTCCCGTCTATCGGCGGAGAGTTGGCCATCTTGGATATCTGTACCTGCACCTGCGATCCGTCAGGCTTCTTCACGTCTAGCATTATTCCGGCAACGGTGTACTCTGCTGAGTAGATCAGGTGGTCTATCTTGAACTTGTAGCCGTTGTACTCTGATGTGAACGCTTCGCTTGTCACGTCGTCAAGTACTTTAGCTTTTGCAAGGTAGATCTTGTCGTTGTCCACGTCTTTGACATAGTACGAATCATCACCGAAGAGGATTATCTTTCCTCTGTACTCGTAGTCTAGGTCGCAGTCGCCTGCCGTCGTGCTTGTACAGTCTAGCTGTGTGATGGTCTTCAAGGGTATGAAGTCGGTGTCTACCTTGTAGGTTATCGACTTCTTGTCTATAGCCATCTTCAGGGCTTCTGAGTCGCTTGACTGGAGGCCGTCTTCGTAGTACCTTATTCCGTCAGAGTTTATAGCTATGCTTTCCTTCATGTCGTGGGACGGGTCTTTTAGGCTCGCCAGACAAAGGGTCTTACAGAACAGGCAGTGTACGTTCTTGTAGCTTCCTTCTAGTAGGATGCTCGCCTGGGTCCTGCTTTGCTTGTCGCATGACAGGGTGTAGGACGTGAAATCACTGCTTTCGTAGGTCTTGTTTCCAGAGAACGAAAACCCGGTGTCCGGATCATAGAAGTTGGCTACCGGCTGGTTCCTTGCGTTCGTGTCCTGCACGTAGTCGCCGATCGCTCCTTTGGCAGCTGTCGTTATGACGACTTGTCCTGTGGGTGTGTATGACGGACCTGAGGAAGTTACTGACGACGTCATGTAAGCCAGGTTTCCTATGGTCGCGGCAATGTTGCCCGCTGCGACGAAGTCTGCTGCGTTTCCTACTTTTTCTCCAACCACAATCTGTACGATTGGGTTGTATGTGGTATCATAGAAGAAACCCTTTGTTATTCCCGTGCTGTCCATTCCGGCCATTACGGGGCTTGCAAGGGCTGCTCCCAGCATTGCGGTTCCTGCTAATATGGAACCTACTCTTTTTACGTTCATGCTTTTCATTTTTCGGTTTTCTTATTTTTTTAAATTATATTGTAATAGATTACGACTAGCCATATATATAAGATAGTCGGGACAAAGGACGTACTATCAAGCTTAAAC
>CAIYYO010000001.1 GCA_903930485.1 Methanobacteriota archaeon | reverse complement strand
GGCTTCCAAAGATAACGAGAAAGGAAAAACACATATACAGGATCAGTTTGACGAAATAAGAAGCCCGCTTATTTGCTTGAGGCGCAGGCTCGTTTTTTTCAGTCATATTATTTCGTTTATTATAGGACCTTAAAAACCTGTTTAACCCCGGTAGTTCAGCGGGTGCTTTATCCCGCACTCTGCCTTGCATAGCCCGTATGATTTCACCTTCGCGCAGGTCGGGCAGCTGTATTTCGTCGCGCTCTTCTCGCCGATCAGGAACGCCAGCTGATACCTTGTTTTCTCTTCGTTAAAATTCGGGAAACGGGAGAAGACCTTGACCAGGCATTCCAGGTCCAGGCCCCGGCCGATGAAATATGTCGCGAGGATGAATCGCTCGTTGTGCGAGATTATCCCGGCTTCAAGAGATGCAAGCATCGCCTTCACGCACGGCGGGATTGTTTCCTCTTTCACCTGGTCGAGCTTCACGTCCAGGGGTTTTTTTATGTAGGCGGCCGCTATCTCCCTCGATAACGCCTTCAGCTCGTCAGGTATGTTCTTCGTGTCCACTGGTTCGAGGACTTTCAGGCGTATCGATTCCCTGACAAGGATGAGGACCTCGGGTTCTTCGACCGAGACATAGCCTTTGTCCATCCTGCGATTCACGAGCTTCCATTTAGGGTCCTGCTTTGCGAGGTTCACTGACAAAGTAAGGAAGTCCTTGAAATGCATCCGGCCTTCCGCGACTTTTACTCCGAGGTCTTCCATTACCTCCTGAACGGTCTCCCTGTTTTTCTCATCCCTCAGGAAAAGGTACGAGTTCTCGGCTTCGGCTGATGCGTATCTCCAGACGAGCTGCCTTGCGCCAGTGTGGTTCACGAGTATCCGCGCGATCACGTAGCTCATCACCGACAGCTCGCATGACAGCTTGTCGCCGAGTTTGGCATCGATCCTTCCTCTCATGGCCTGGTCGACTCTGTCCTTTCCCATGTTGATGCTTGCAGAGTATAGGGGGTGGCCTGCTATCCCAGCCAGGTTGAGCTTCAGGGATGAGACGTATTCTCTGGCCTTTTTCAGGAACGGGTATTTAGCCAGTTTTTCCATGTCTACAGGGGGCGGTGATTCCATTTACGGGTTTGTTTTATATTCTTTACATTGATATAGATAAAGAAGGAAATTAATACGCGCAGGAGCATTTGTGCGGAAATTTAAACATCCAAACCCATAGATTAATCCACCATGTCCCTACAGGATAAAATACGCAGGGAGCAGAGGAAAGAAGAGGCATGCGAGGCTGAAGCGGATGATGCCCGCGTGACTGAACTTGAGGACCGGCTCCTGCGCCAGAGGGCGGAATTCGAGAATTATCGGAAGCAGCTCGACAGGGAGAAGGAGGAATTCTCTAAATGCGCCAACGAGAAGCTGATAATCGAGATGCTCAACATCGCCGACGACCTTGAAAGGGCCGTGCAGGAATACAAAAAGAAAGATCCCGAGGCAGCCGAGGGAATTGAGCTGATCCACAGGAACTTGATGAAAATCCTGGAAAGGTACGGGGTAAAACACATAGAATCCGTCGGCAAGAAATTCGATCCATACAGCCATGAGGCGTTCCTGCAGCAGGAATCTGAAGGCCCTGAAGGCGTCGTCCTGGAGGAATTGCAGAAGGGGTACAGGGTGCACGACAGAGTAATACGTCATTCGAAAGTCAAGGTATCAAAAAATTCTAACTCAAACGAGGAAAACAAAAATGGCTGAAGCAAAAATCGGTAAGGAAAAGATCATCGGGATAGACCTTGGAACGAGCAACTCGCAGGCGGCGGTTATCATCGGCGGCAAGCCCACCATAATTCCGTCGGCCGAAGGCGCGACGTACGCTGGAAAGATGTTCCCATCGGTCGTGGCGTTCACAAAAGACGGCCAAGTCCTTGTTGGAGAGCCGGCGAAGAGGCAGGCGGTGTCCAATACCGAAGGGACCGTCATGGCGGCTAAGAGGAAGATGGGGTCGGACTACAAGTATAAGATCTACGGCAAAGAGTACACGCCTCAGCAGATCTCTGCTTATATCTTGCAGAAGATCAAAACAGACTCAGAGGCGTTCCTTGGCGAGCCTGTTAAGAAGGCAGTGATCACCGTTCCGGCGTATTTCAACGACAACCAGAGGACTGCGACCAAGGATGCCGGGATAATAGCAGGCCTCGATGTGGTCAGAATAATTAACGAGCCTACTGCGGCCTCGCTTTCCTACGGCATGGACAAGGCTGCGGAAAAATCGCAGAAGATAATGGTGTTCGACCTCGGCGCAGGCACCCTGGACGTGACAATAATGGAGTTCGGGGAAGGCGTCTTCGAGGTCGTGTCCACGAGCGGCGACACCCAGCTCGGCGGCAGAGACATGGACGACGCGCTGACGAACTGGATCGTCTCGGAATTCAAAAAAGATTCCGGCATCGACCTTTCGAAGGACAAGATGGCGGTCCAAAGGGTTAGGGAAGCCGGGGAAAAGGCTAAGATAGAGCTTTCGACCGTTCTTGAAACAGATATCAATCTTCCCTACGTCACCGCGGATCAGACGGGACCGAAGCATCTGTCGATGAAATTCAACAGGTCTAAACTGGAAGAGCTGGTCTCTCCGATAGTCGACAAATGCAAGATATCCGTCGACCGGGCCTTGTCAGATGCGAAGATCACCCCTGCAGGAATCTCTAAAGTGATACTTGTCGGCGGACCTACCAGGATGCCGATAGTCCAGAAGTTCGTCGAGAACGCGACAGGAAAGAAGCCCGAGAGGAGCGTCGACCCGATGGAATGCGTCGCCATGGGCGCAGCGATTCAGGGAGGGATTCTTGCAGGCGAGGTAAAGGACATCGTTCTGTTGG